>BNVZ01000001.1 GCA_025998475.1 Endomicrobiia bacterium
TCTCTGTACTCAATTTTCTCTTTGCTCACCTACTTTACCCTATCTTTTCTTACTCCCGACTATCCTTTGTTTTATCAAATGCTTTCTTTACTCCCATTAATACTAAACCCATTCCACCCGACCCACACTTTCTTTTTCTGTTTCATAATACTTCTATTGTACTTTTATATATTAGTTATGCAAGAGGTCTAATGAATACCTTCTTTGTCATTAGCTAGTGTAAAATACTGATTGTTTTTTGTTTCATAAACATCTAATTTGTTTTTTGATACGTCAATGCCAATAAATTTAAGTGTATAAGGGCATATGCAATCCTTTGTAATTTGAGTAATTAGCTTCTTGCTTTCAATTGTTTGCATGCTGCAAACTAAAGTTTGCAGCATTTGCAACCTCATCAAGCTTTTTACCTTGTGGTGTTGGATATTTTGATACATGCGGGCTTTTAGCCCTATTTAGTGTCAATATCCAACACCCTTATACACCTCGATTATACTTGTTTCTTAAGGAACAATTTAGTGCAGGTGATGTAAGCTCAAGTCCATCCTTACCATCTTCATCTTCAAGTGGTTCATCAACACCATCTTCGCCTCTACAAGATTTGGCTCCAAACTTGAAAATTTTTTGTAGCAACGACTCCAACTCGATAAAAGTAACGTTCTCAACCGACGCAGAGAACGGAGAGTGTCGCTATTTGGAGGGGGGGGTAAATGGAATTTAAGATGTGGTCTCGATAAATCAACTTTTATATTTTTTGCAGGAGAACACCAGCATATTGAAGATGTTATTAAAGTACGTGTTAGTTCTTTCGATCCTAATGATATTAAAAGAGAACATATGGTGTATCGATATGCTTTAGAATTAAGAAAAAGCGACAAGAGAGATGGCGACGGCAGAGATGTATGGGAGAAAGGAATGTAATGGAATGATGTTATTAGTAAGTAGTTATTAACATGCACAAGGCTTTGGCTGAGGTTCTATGAGGAGATGATAAATAAGTAAGTGATGGCCCGTACTCCTACAGAGACCAGCTGTGATTTAAATGAAATGGATCGAGTAAGATCCATCATGGATCTAGGCAGTGGTGATTTGGATTGCAATATTCAACTTACCCCGATTGGGTAAAATTCCTATTTGGTTTATAAATTTTTGTTGGAAATGGTCAGAAGTTGGTATGGTCAAATTGCTTTAAGTTGCGTAATATTGTAGTTTCAAAAAACGTGGATGAAGCTTGGCAAAAAAATCCTCTGTTTTACGTCATCTTTTAATAAAAGCTTATCTTCTTTTTTGTTGTGGGGTGTAAAGTTAAAGTGATTTTGTGGTCCATTCTAGTTTTCCTTAGGGTTGGAGTGGTATTTTTATTCTTTCTGGCGTCTTTTTACGTTTTATGGTAAACTAATTTTGAAATCGGGGTGCTGTGCTTGCTTGAAGAAATAGATGGACGTGTTTTTAGGCACTACCCAAGAAGCAGTGCCTTTGCTTGATAGGCACTCCACACCCCATGCAGGCAAAAAGAAAAGAGATAAAGACAATAGTAATTTGTTTGCGTGTAACAGCAAACATCATCAGAAAGGAGGTTTTTTGCAATGGAAATTCGTTACAATGAAAAACTCAAAAAACTACCGCCTTATCTTTTTATTGAAATAGATAGGAAGAAAAAAGAGGCTGTAAACAAAGGGGCAGATATTATATCTTTGGGAGTTGGCGATCCTGATATGCCCACGCCTGAACATATTGTAAAGTCTATGCAGGAAGCTGTTGCAAAACCTACAAATCATCAGTATCCGTTTGGTGTCGGACTGCCATCATATAGGAATGCCGTGGTTGAATGGTATAAAAAAAGATTTAGTGTTAATTTAAGCCCAGACGAAGTATGCGCTCTTGTAGGATCTAAAGAGGGTATAGGTCATATACATTTAGGTTTTATAAATCATGGTGATGTTGTTTTGATTCCTGAACCGGGTTATCCTGTATATAATACAGGGACAATTTTTAGCGACGGGGTTCCTTATTTTATGCCTTTGCTTGAAAAAAATAATTTCTTGCCTGATTTATGTTCGATACCTGAAGATGTTGTTAAAAAGGCAAAATTAATTTTTGTAAATTATCCTAATAATCCTACGGCAGCAGTTGCTCCTAGAGAGTTTTATATTAAACTTATAGAGTTTGCAAAAAAGAATAGTATAATCGTAGCTGCAGATGCCGCGTATTCTGAAATATATTATAACGAGCATGAAAAGCCGTTAAGCTTGCTTGAATTTCCAGGAGCTAAAGAAGTTTGTGTAGAGTTTCACTCTCTTTCAAAAACTTATAATATGACAGGCTGGCGTATAGGCTGGGTATGTGGCAATAAAGATATTGTAGCAGGTATTGCTAAAGTTAAAGATAACTATGATTCAGGTGTTTTTCAGGCTGTTCAAGAAGCTGCGGTTACAGCGCTTGTGTCTTCACAAAAGTGTGTTGAAGATGCAAGAAAAATATATAAGGAACGTAGAAACGCTTTGGTTGAAGGTTTGCAAAAATTGGGGTGGGAGGTAAATTTACCTAAGGCTTCATTTTATGTATGGGCAAAAGTACCAAAAGGATATTCGTCATCACAAGTTGTTTCTAGGCTGCTTGAAGAGGCGTCTATAGTTTGTACGCCTGGTAACGGTATGGGTAAAAGTGGCGAAGGATATGTGAGGTTTGCGCTTACTGTAGGAGTGTCAAGAATTAAAGAAGCCGTAGAACGTATAAGTAAAATGAGGTGGGAGAAGGATACTTAGACCTCTTTTTCAAACCTAAGAAACAATGCCAAGGGACGGATTAACTTATATATGATTTTGCTGCTTTTGTAGGTATTTTGTAAATCCTCATTACAAACAAACAATAAAATCAACAGGTTTATTTGTGCGTGATTTTTATATAACCAAAACAAAAAATGTTAAAAACTAAGCGCTATTAAAGGGATTTTACAGGATATTTGGAAAAGACATAGCACACATAAGGAATCTCTATGGCAAGAGAGGTTTAATGTAATGGCAAATGAACACGAAGAAGTTTCTGGCAAAAAAACATTTGAAGCATGTAAAAAAGCAGCAAAATAAGGACATTCTGGCGCCAAAGCAACATTAACAAAAATTCATGGAAGTAGGTAGTTCCGCCGTTATTGTGGTTTCTGTAATTTATACCAAATATCAAAACAACTAGATAAACACAGATATAGGCGCAGAAAGTGGCAATAACAAAAAATAATCAAAAGTTGATCGTAAGTTTCGTCTTATGTTGCCCGCTTTGCTAGTCCACTTCTTTTCAAGTCCCTTAAGTACCTAAAAATAGACTTTTAGGCAAAGTTCTTTGTTTGGGAACACACCTTTTGTTTTTGTAAGTTTTCTTAGGTGTAACGATTAAATGACTTTAATGTAATTGTCTTGCAAATCAAGTCTTCTTAAATCTCTGATGGATACTTCCAAGAAGTTTTATCTAAGATTAAAGACAAGAAGAGGGGAATAAAATGTTTAAAATTCCGCCAATACCTGATAAAGAATATTTTAGTATCGCTGAAGTTTCTCAGATAACGTTTGTTCCAAAGTACACTTTAAGATACTGGGAAAATGAATTTAAACTTTTGAGCCCCATTAGAAAAAGTTCCGGACAGAGAAGATACCGCAAAGGGGAAATAGAAATGGTTTTCAAAATCAAAGATTTGTTGTATAACAAGCGCTATACTATTGAGGGTGTTAAAAAATATTTGATTGGTGATAAGAGAAAAAAGCTTATAGATGTGTCTCAAAATTTGGAATTGGATATAGAGCATATGCCTGATTCTAAATTTTTAAGAGATCTTAAAGACGAGTTAAAACATATTTTAAAACTGCTAAAAAAATAATATAACCATAGGAAAATCACTTTAAGTTGCACCGTAACAAAAAAGAAGATAAGTTTTTGTTAAAAAGATGGTGTAAAAGAGAGGATCTTTTTTGCTAAGCTCACAATAAGTTGATCCTCCTCTTTTGGCTACGGCATTAAAAATTTTCTGGTGTTTCTATGTGATAATTTCTGATTTCTTACATTTTGGCGCATTTTTACAATTTTATATTAGACCTCCCGCACAACTTGAGTATTAAATTTTAAATTACAAATACCTGAACCCTGAGTTAAATCGCAGTCCAAAGGGTCTTTTACGGTTTCTATGTCTATTCTGTACTATCGGCACTTACGGATATATACTACATCTTTGAACCTTTTAACAAATACTTTAATGTTTTCTACTATAATCATCTGATAAATCTTTATATTTAACTCTTTATCTTCTTTTGTCAGCTTTTTAGTGTTTGTTTGATCTCTTTTTGGGGGTTAGTGTGTTTGTATGTATTTTGCCTAAGGCCTACTAAACTGTATCTGCCATGTATCTTATTGTCTTTCTTTGCATAAATACATGCCTACTAAAATAAACCAAAATCGTGCTCCTTGCCCTATCAATCGCTGTGCATATTACTTGCTTGCCTTTAATTGTTAAACTATTACCCCGCAAGCAAGCTAAGGGAACCGCTTGTAGTACAATTAGGCTATGGAAACGCTTGAAAAAGCAGACAGCATAGTGCATACAAGATACACTATCATTTTGTAACGCCTAAAAGCATAAGAAAAGCTATATTTGGGAATTTAGAGCGTTGTGATAGTAATTCAAGTAACAAAAGAAATTTGGTAACGCTGCAAACATAGAGTTTGAGCAAGAACAATTACAGCTCTTCAATTTCCTCCGCTGATACCGCGCGTCTTGCTTGTGCGGAGGTTCGTTAAAAATGCTACACTGTCAAAAAAACAGAAGGAAGTAAGCATTAAGATATGTAGTCACTGTAGGAGTAAGAGGTATTACAAGAACGATACGGTACATGGACAACAAAGATATGTATGTCGAGATTGCAAGAGATCATACAAAGGAGGAGTACATTCGGCAGATGCGAAGAACAAAGCGATATATCTGTATGTAAACAATGTAGGAATAAGAAAGATAGGAAGGATGCTAGTCAGCGGTGTTAGGGTGGATAAGAAAAGCAAGCAAAAAGATAAAATTATTAAAGAAAGCAGAAAGTAAAGGAAAGATAGATGAGATAGAATTGGACGAGATATTTGCATACGTTAAAAAAAACCAATAGGATGCTCGTATTAAGCTGCGAGATGGTGCAATTTTAAATGATTTGGCTATGCAAACTATTTTTTATTATTTCAGGGATATGTTCTTCTGTGCCAATTGCCATAATGTGTACACCGTCCGCAAAAGACCGTAGGTTTCTAATAATTTCGGAGCATATCTTTATGCCTTCTTCCAATGGGTTTGAAGCGAGATTGATTCTATCTTGTATTTCTTGCGGAATGTTTATACCAGGTAAAGCTTGCATAAACCGCATAAATCGAGGTGATTTAATGAGAATTATTCCCGGAAGTGTTTTTACTTTTAAATGTTTTATTTTGGCAAAAAATTCTTCATACTGTTGCACATCGAAAATTGCCTGCGTTTGAAAAAATTCTGCTCCTGCTTTTATTTTTTTAGCAAACATTAAGGCCTGCAAACCGTTAGGCTGCGCAGATGGATTTACAACTGCCCCTACACAAAATCTTGGATTTCCAGATAATTGCTTTCCTGCCAAGTCAACACCCATCTCTAAGAGCCTTGCAGTTTTTATAAGTTGTATAGTATCTAAATCATATACCGCTCTTGCTGTAGGATATTCTCCTGTTTTAGGATGATCTCCGCTTAAAAGTAAAATGTTTTCTATACCTAAAATATTTGCACTCAACATTTCAGACTGTAAAGCAATTCTGTTTTTATCTCTTGCGACAATCTGCACAATAGGTTCTATCCCATGATCAACCAATACTTTGCTCATAGCAAGAGACCCTGCTCTCATAGATGCCCTTTGATTGTCCGTAACATTGACTGCGTCAACATCAGTAAGACAGTCTGCCCTGCGTAAAAAAGAAGAAACATCCACTCCTCTCGGAGGGAACAACTCCGCCGTTATTAAAAACTTATCTGATTTTATTTTGTCTTTAAATTTCAAATTATGTTATCCTTTAAAAAAATAACTCGCAGGCTGACAAATGCCGTGACCCCTTGTATTATGGACTATTTCTTTGGTGCTATATACTGGTTAACAAATTTTTCGAAGGTATCGTTTTTTTTGAGTCCCTCGTAAACCAACACCCATACACAATCTTTCGTATAATCCGTCTCACACTTACCATCAACAAAACTTCCGCAAGATCCGTTAACAAACCCTTTAGCACAACCTATCTTTGGATATTCTTTCTGCAAAATTTCCTTACTATGTTTCTCTTCTTTCATTGTTCCTTCTTATAAACAAGTTAAAAGCAACTCTGTCTGCTCCTGATTTATGTACTTCTTCAAAAAATAAAGTATTCATTTTCGATTACAATTACAATATTTTAGCAGGACTTAGCTTATTTTTCGTTTGCTCTGTCGTATTTTATTTTTAAGTTGACTTGAGTAACCGAAAGAATAAACCCAATTATGTTTGCAATATAGATAGGTGGTTTTTTAGTTCCTATACCATAGGTTATCCATAACAAAGCGGTTATTGCAGAAATAATAAACATTTGGATTGAAACATTTTTTGCGGATTTTGTTTTCCATGTTTTGTAAACCTGTGGAACAAAAGTTGATGCAGAAAGACAAGCGGCAATAGTACCTATAACCCCTGAAATAGAACAATCCATTTTATCTCCTTATCAGTCAATATTTTGCATGCTTTTCCTATAAGGAAAGATTCTACCTGCTGCTGTATGTCATGAACAATAAGACACATATCCTATACACAACCGACACTTTTCTCCCGCCCAAAACACGACACTCTTTTCCAAGCGCAATTTTTTTACAGGGTATAGCTTATTTTTTATTTGCTCTGTCGTATTTTACTTTTAAAACAATTTGCGCTATTGAAAGAGCGGTCACTAATGCGTTTGGTATATAAATGAGCCCATCCGGTTCGACAAGCGCTACACCGTAAAATGTCCACATTGAAGCATTTATCGTAGAAATAATAAACATTTGCATTGAAACATCTTCGGCGGTTTTCATTTTCCATGTTTTATAAACCTGTGGAACAAAAGTTATTACGTTAAAAATACCGGCAAGAGAACCTATAATTTTTATAAAAAAACCTAAATCCATTCCTATCTCCTTTTATGTTCATGTGCATTTCTCCGTATTTCCCCATAAAAACTTTATTGCATGCGATGGACAATAATAAAGATGAACATCCGATGCATAACTAACATTTCTTGTCAAAAAGATGAATTTAAATTAACTCAAAATTGCAAATCGACAGTAAAACTAAAAACCTCCTAAGATGTCAAGATAATTTAGACATTTTCTTGACTTATTTTTAAGCCAAAACTCCAGTATTTTGATTTCAATTTCGACAATTATTATCAAAACCTGCATTTTTAGCAAAGAAGTATTAATAATACCATTTGCGCTTTCAGCGGTCATTTTTTTCAAGGAGCAATACGGTTGACAGGAACAAGAGCTAATATTTAAGAGACGATCGATTTCAATATATTTTTGTATTTTTAGTTCTATTGCTGTGAGTACAAAGTACAAGTGTTGCATTAGCAATTTGAACTTGAATGCCAAAACTGAAAATATCTAAGATGCAGTTTATCAGCATAACAAAACTTAAATCCCTGACAAACCTTTCGCATGCATATTATACCAAATTAAATACTTTGTCAATCGTTCTGATTTGCAATAATTTTTTTTTTTTGATATAATGGCAATAGTAAAGTGTACATAGGTAGAGATGTTTTAAATAAGCACACAAACGGATTTGCCAAAGGTCCCCTTCAAGGCAATTAGACTTGATTTTTGGGTTTTGGAGATTGAAGATTGTGGAGGCCGTGAGATGGGAAACCATTCGAAACGGAAACTGCATTACGAATGCGGTAAAAAACCAAGGGAGACAAATATGGCCAACATTACAATGAAGGCTTTGCTGGAAGCCGGCGTCCATTTTGGACACCAAACCAGGAGACGGAATCCAAAAATGAAGAAGTTTATTTTTCAAGCAAGAAATAAAATTCATATAATTGATCTTCAGAAAACACTCAAAGAGTTGAAGAAAAATTTTAATATTATCAGAGATTTTGTTGCTGAGGGAAGAGAAGTAGTATTTGTAGGAACAAAAAAGCAGGCCCAGATTCCGCTAAAAGAAGAAGCGTTGCGTTGCGGAGCGTATTTTGTTGTTGAAAGATGGCTCGGCGGAACTCTTACAAATTTTGAAACATTAAAAAAATCAATTGCAAGATACAAAGAAATTGAAGCAATGAAAGAAGACGGTGTCTTGAGAGTTTTTTCAAAGAAAGAACAATCTCAAATCGAAAGAGAGAGAGTAAAATTCGAAAAATCTTTGGAGGGTCTTAAGAATATGGCGGCTCTTCCTGGTCTTATGTTTGTTGTGGATTCTCATGAAGAAGCGACGGCTGTTTCAGAAGCAAGAAAACTTAATATTCCTGTGGTTGCGATTTGTGATACAAATTGTGATCCTGATTTGGTAGATTACCCTATACCTGGAAATGATGACGCTATAAGAGCAGTAAAACTTTTCTGTTCTGTTGTTGCGGATGCTGTTTTGGAAGGTAAATGCGTTATGGAAAAGAAAAAAGTTGATGAAGAAGTAGTTGCGACTACTGAAGGAGAATCTAAAGAATCTAAAGAAGCAAGAGACAAAGAAGAAGAAAAAGAAGGAGAAATACAGTAATGTCAACTGAGCTTATAACAAAATTAAGAGAAATGACAGGTGCGGGTATAATGGACTGCAGAAATGCATTAAAAGAGTCTTGCAACGATATAGATAAAGCATGCCGGTGGCTTAGAGAAAAAGGCATGGTGTTAGCTGTTAAAAAAGCTGGGAGATCCGCAAAGCAGGGGCTGGTTTATTCGTACATACATGGTAATGGCACGCTCGGTGTTTTGGTTGAAGTAGATTGCGAAACAGATTTTGTGGCAAAAACTGAAGATTATCAGTCTTTGGTTAAAGAAATTGCTATGCAGATTGCCGCAATTGCTCCTACTTATGTTTCTCGTGATCAGGTTCCTTTAAGCATTCTTGAAGCAGAAAAAGAGATTTATAAGGTTCAGCTTAAAGAAGAAGGCAAACCTGAAAAAATGTGGGATAAAATTATTGAAGGTAAAATTGAAAAATTCTACAGCCAAATATGTTTGTACGACCAGATTCATATGAGAAATGCTTCAGGTGATGAAACAATAAAAGATTTAGTAACAAAAGCTATCGCAAAAATAGGCGAGAATATAGTAATAAAAAGATTTGCAAGATTTAAGGTTGGGGAACAATAATAATGTGTGCAAGGAGAGTACTTTTAAAGCTTTCTGGAGAATCTCTCTCAAACGGCGACGGCTTGTCGCCAATAAGTGCGAAGTGTCTTTCTAGAACTGCAAATGAAATTAAGTCTGCTGTTGCAGATGGCAAGACACAGCTTGCGATTGTTATTGGCGCAGGTAATCTTTGGAGAGGCGCGGGAAAATTTATAGAGAGGGTAGCCGCAGACCAAATGGGCATACTTGCAACGATTATGAATTCTCTTGCTTTAAACGATGCGTTGACAAAAGCCGGTATGCAATCGAAGATTTTTTCAGCAAGTGGCGTAATAAGTAGTTTTGTTGAAAATTTTAACAAAGAAAAAGTTATAGAATGCATTGAGCGTGGTAATATAATCATTTTTGCAGGCGGTACGGGTAATCCTTTTTTTACAACAGATACCGCTGCTGTTTTAAGAGCTGCAGAAATAGAGGCTGATATTTTGCTTAAGGCTACGCAAGTTGATGGGGTCTACGACGCAGATCCTAGAGAAAACGAAGCTGCCGTAAAATTTGACTCTTTAACTTTTCAGGAAGCTTTGGATAAATGTTTAAAAATAATGGACTCCGAAGCTTTTTCCTTGTGCATGAGGATGAATAGATCTGTTACCGTGTTTGATTTTTATAGAGACAATAATTTGAAGAAAATTTTAGACGGAGAAAAAATAGGCACAATTGTAGGGGGTGTGAAATAAATGCAAGCGCAAAGTTTTTTTTCAACGTCGGAAGAGACCATGATAAAAACTGTAGGTAGGTTAAAAGCAGAATTGTCTTCTATAAGAACCGGCAGGGCAAGCAGTTCTGTAATAGATGGTATAAAAGTTGAGAGTTACGGTTCTGTTATGACTATCAATCAAATTGCGGGCGTTAGTATTCCTGATGCAAAAACAATAGAAATAAGGCCTTGGGATATTTCGCAGTTAGGAGTGATAGAAAAAGCGATACTTAAGGCTGATATTGGAATGACCCCTATAAATGATGGAAAAATTATACGTATTCCAGTTCCTCCTCTTACCGAGGAGAGAAGAAAAGAAATAGCAAAATCTATAAACAGAATGGCTGAAGATTTTAGAGTTGCCGTAAGAAACGAGAGAAGAGATTTAGTCGAAAATATAAAAAAACTTGAAAAAGATAAAGTTATAACAGAGGATGATAAGAAAAAATTTGAAACTAAAGCTCAAAAAGTTACTGATGGCTACATAAAAAAAATAGACGATGCTGTAGCTTCAAAAGAAAAAGAAATTATGCAAATATAGTTAAACTAACACGATAATTTTGCAAAATCTTTAAGCAAAATAAAGCCAAGTTATACCAAGTCGTTGGTAGTTGCGGTGTTGTTATCGTTGCAGAAGGTCGTGCTCTTTACGGCGTGACAATATATCTACTTTTATATTTGGAGGATTTTATATGGTATCGAAACTACAAAAAACAAGGCTGTCCATAGACAAAGTTGATAGAGAGATATCGGAACTCATAAATAAAAGAGCAAAACTTGCGCTGGATGCTGCAAAAGCAAAGAATAAAATAAGTAAGAATGGTGACGGTGTTATGTATGTTCCGTCAAGAGAGAGAGATGTTCTTAAAAATATTTCGTCGGTAAAAAGTGTTTTAGGGGAAGAATCTCTTAGATATATATACACCGAAATAATAAGTGCCTGCAGAAATTTGGAAAGTCCTGCAAAAGTGGCGTTTTTAGGTCCTTGGGCAACATTTAGTCATCAAGCTGCAATTAAAAATTTTGGTTCTTCATGTTGTTTTGTGCCTGCGTCAAGTCCTCAAGAAGTTCTTGCCGAAGTTGAAAGTGGTAGGGTAGATTTTGGTGTTGTGCCTGTAGAAAATTCAAATGAGGGAACTGTAAACGTTACTTTAGATATGCTTGTTGAAACAGAACTCAAAGTATGCGCTGAGATAAGCTTGAAAATAGAGCAGTGTTTTCTTGTAAAAGATTCAAAGTCTAAAATCCTGAGAGTTTATTCTCATCCGCATGCTTTGGCGCAGTGTAGGAATTGGATAACAAAAAATTATCCAGATATAGAAGTAATATCTGTTTCTTCAACGGCAGAAGCGGCAAAAATGGCTGCCAAGGAAGATTTTGCGGCAGCGGTAGCATCAGAAGTGGCTGCAAAAATTTATGATTTGTATATTTTGCAAAAGGGTATACAAGACAGCAGAGAAAATTTTACAAGATTTTTTGTGATTGGAAAAATTTTGACAGAACCAAGCAATAACGATAAAACAAGTTTGGCTTTTATAGTTAAAGATAAAGTTGGATCTCTATATGACGTTCTTAGCATTTTTAGTGAGAATGGTGTAAATTTAACAAAAATTGAGTCGCGTCCTACAAAAAAGAAAGCGTGGGAATACATGTTCTTTGTTGATTTTAATGGACATGTTGAAAATCAAAACATAATGAAAACGATAGAAAATTTAAAGCACAAAAGTATTTTTGTAAAGATTTTAGGTAGCTATCCAAAGGCTTAGCTAAAGCTGAAGGTAAATGAAATAAGAGTGTTCGTAAACTGATATTGCTTACATTAGCTAAAAAGTGGAGATGTAAAATGCTTGGTAGCTGACGAGAAAGTAGCTAAGAAGTGCATCGGTCAGCGTTTTTTAGGCTGGCTCTTGCATGTTGCACATATTTTTAGTAGACTTAGTCTGTTTTATTTGGCAGATGTTTCAAAATATTGTGCCTCTTCAAAACAGCCAAAGTTTTCTCTCGAAAATTTAAAGTAGCAAAGTCTACAACACTTAAGTTAAAGGAGGGATTGTGATAATAACTTTAAAAAAATCTTCAAAACAGAAGGATGTTGCGGCAGTGACGGATAAAATTAAAGCTTTTGGGTACATGCCTCATGTTTCTGAAGGAAAAGATGTTACCATTATAGGCATGATAGGTGAATATGCAGAAAAGCATAAAGAAGCTTTTGAAGCTATGGATGCAGTTGAACATGTAAGCGAAATCCAAAAACCTTACAAACTTGCTTCTAGAGATTTCAAAAAAGAAAATACAATAGTTAAAATAAGCAAAAATGTTGAAATTGGTGGTAAAAAAATACACGTTATCGCTGGACCATGCGCTATCGAAAGTAAAGAGTTGATGTTTAATACTGCTAAAATAGTGAAAGATGCAGGTGCTAGTATACTTCGCGGTGGGGCATACAAGCCTAGAAGTTCGCCGTACGCTTTTCAGGGTCTTGGTGAAAGGGGACTAAAGTATCTTAGAGATTCAAGCTTAAAACTGCATATGCCTACTATTAGTGAGGCTATGACGGTAGAACAAGTTGATCTTTTATCTAACTATTGCGATATTATCCAGCTTGGCGCGAGAAATATACAAAATTATGATCTTTTGAAGGCTGTGGGAAAACAGAAAAAACCTGTTCTTTTAAAAAGAGGAATGGCTACGACCATAAAAGAACTTTTATTGTCTGCCGAATATATTTTATCTCAAGGCAATTACAATGTTATTCTCTGCGAAAGAGGAATAAGGACATTTGAAACCGCCACAAGATTTACAATGGATTTAAATGCAGTTCCTGTTCTTAAAAAACTTTCACATTTACCTGTAGTTTTAGACCCGTCACATGGAATAGGCATAAGAGAACACGTAGGAACAATGGCTAAAGCATGTATCGCTGTTGGTGCAGATGGCCTTATTATAGAAGTTCATCCACAACCTGAACTGGCGCTTTCAGACGGTCCTCAAAGTTTATTGCCTGATCAGTTTAAAGATATGATGAAAGAGCTCGATTTGATTGCTAAGGCTGTTGGCAGAGAGTTATTGGACTAACACCAATAAATGTAAGCACGGGCCACATGTATGTGTGTGATAAGTCAAAATCAAGTACAGTGCAATATATAGTCAAATCACTTTAGGTTGTGCCGTATTGTAATTTCAAAGATGTGGGTGAGTTTGGTGTAAAATCTTCTGTTTTTTGTCGCGTATCTTTTACTAAATCCACCGCAATGCCCCAACCGTGAGGTTGGGGGGGGGTAAAGTTAGCTCTGTATCATTTTCCCGAGGGGAAAATGATAGAGTGAATCTTTAGAGAAGCCCGAAACGATACATAAAGTATCAAGGGAAAAACGATGCATGGCAGGTTTTAAAGCAAGATCCGTATTCTTGCAAATGTCCCAACCGTAAAGTCGTGGGAAAATTACCTCTTTAAGTTTTAATTGTTAAACTATTGCCCCACAACTTGCTGTAGGGCACCGCTTGTAGTACAATTAGGCTATGGAAACGCTCGAAAAAGCAGACAGCATAGTGCATATAAGATACACTACCATTTTGTGTAACGCCTAAAAGCATAAGAAAAACTATATTTGGTAATATTTAGCGTTGTAATAGTAATTCAAATAACAAAAGAAATTTGGTAACGCTGCAAACATAGAGTTTTGAGCAAATCGGAAATAGATGGCAATCACCCATTACCCATTAAGTTGCAGCCCAAAGTTCTCACCAATGCCAAGTAATACAAGTTATTAAAAGTATAACAGCACGAGAGATGTTTTGCCGTCAATTGATTTAAAAAAAGAACTTTGTGGGTGGCGGCGTCGGAGCGATGACTTTATTGCAGCAGTAATCAAGTAGGAAACAGAAGGGATTCTTGGGCTATGTTGCTAAACAGGGGTCAAAGATCCACAGCAACAATTACAGCTCTTCAATTTCCACTGCTGATACCGCGCGTCTTGCTGTGCGGAGGTTTATTCCTCCTAAATCTTTGACAACCTCTCAAATAAATATTTTCGAATATGGTTTTTTTGTGCCTAATCGCACTTCCTATTTCCTCCCCTCCCTTTTTTTGTGAGTCTTTTTGCTCTTTTTTCGAAAAATCGGTTAAGTCAGGAGAGGGAGGGATTCGAACCCTCGATACGGTTTCCCGTATATTAGTTTTCGAGACTAACTCCTTCAACCAGCTCGGACACCTCTCCGCTACCTTGCAAATTATAAAGCTAAAAAACCAAACTCTATACTTACGCAGTAATGTGACAAAAAAAGTACAAAGCAACAAATAATTGGGTCTCCATAAAGCTTATGGTTTTTGCAGACTCTTGCATTTAACTTTAGCATCTTGTCGTAAAAAAACAGCATCAAGTACCTAAAAAGGTATGGAGTTTTCCCGATTTATAGTCAAATTACTTTAAGTTGCACCGTATTGTAATTTCAAAAATGTGGATGAGTTTGATGTAAAATCTTCTGTTTTTTGCCATCCTTTTTTAACAAAAACTTACTCTTTCATTGCAAAAACCCTATGTGTGATAACATTTCTTACAATAAATGCCTTTGTTTAAGTTGACTAACCCGCTTTATATAAATAATATTCATGCGGTTCCGTTACGTTTTATGCGTCGTTTGGATGCAGCCTTCCACTTCCGCCCGCGACCTCGACGAGCCCAGCCACTTCCGCCCGCCATACAAGGAGCTCAGCTACACCCACCCGTCAGGCGATTCTAGCCACTTCCGCCCACCTTTTTCTTTCAGGAACTTCCGAACACAACATGCTTTTGCTTCAGCTTCTGTTTTTTTTTGTTCCTCTTCTTCTTTTGCTTTTTGTTGTGCTTTTGCTTCTCTCTCTTTTGCTCTTTGTGCTTCTTTTATTTCTTTTATTTTCTCTGGGGTAGCAGTTCTTCTGTTTACAAGCATAGTGTTATTTTTATCACACGAGTTTAAAGCAAAACTAAATGCAACAAATATGCTTAATATTGCTTTTACTGTTTTTGTTTTCATAGACTTTTTCTCCCGTTTTTTGACATATAATTTAAAAGATGCAGCAAAAATTATTCTACGGTGACAGATTTTGCCAAATTCCTTGGCTGATCCACATCACATCCAAGCAAAACAGCAATATAATAAGCTAAAAGTTGCAACGGAACAACAGTTACCAAAGGGGAAACGAACTCATCAGTTTTAGGAACATAAATTACGTGATCACTTTTACGCTTAATTTCTTTATCAGATTCATTTGCCACAGTTATAATAGTACCACCTCTGGCTTTCACTTCTTCTATGTTTGAAACCATTTTGTTATATACTTTACTTTCAACCGCTATGGCAACTATAGGCATGGACTCGTCAATTAAAGCTATTGGTCCATGTTTCATTTCGCCTGCAGCATAACCTTCAGCGTGTATATATGATATTTCTTTTAGTTTTAAAGCGCCTTCAAGTGCGACAGGATAATTTACAGATCTACCTAAATACAAGAAATCTCTTTGGTGTGCAAAGACCTTTGCAATATCGTTTATAGATTCGGCTTTTTTTAAAAATTCGTCAATCTTTACTGGAACGTCCCATAATTCTTTTAAATATTTTTTTAATTCTTTATTTGTAAGAGTCTCTCTTTTATGCGCAAAATCTAAAGCAAGAATATAAAGAGTTGTAAGCTGTCCTGCAAAAGCTTTTGTAGAAGCAACGCCTATTTCAGGACCACAATGTGTATAAAGTATATGCCTTGCTTCGCGACTCATGCTTGAACCTACAACATTGCATATGGCAAGCGTTCGACAGCCTCTGCTTTTTGCAAGCCTTAAAACCGCTAGAGTATCAGCCGTTTCGCCAGATTGCGAAACAACAATAATTAAAGTATTTTCGTTTAAAACAGGTTCTCTGTATCTAAACTCTGAGGCAATATCAACTTCTGTTGGTATTTTTGCAAAATTTTCGAATAAAAATTTTGACACAAGTCCGGAATGATACGATGTCCCACAGGCTAGAATATAAATATTTGATATCTTTTTGATATCTTCTCTTTTAATTTTAATTTCTTCTACGTAAACTCTACCTTCATCAGGATAGATTCTGCCTCTGAAAGTATCTTCTATTGTACGAGGTTGTTCAAATATCTCTTTTAACATGAAATGTTTGTATCCATCCTTTTCAGCTTGAATGGCATCCCATTGTATGTTTTTTACTTCTCTCCTTTTTATATTATTATTAATATCCGTTATGATTATTTTATCAGAAGTAACTTCCGCTATATCGTCGTTTTCAAGAAAAATCATATCATGTGTGTAAGGAAGCAACGCGGTAATATCCGAAGCTATAAAATTCTCGCCTTTTCCAATACCAATAATTAGAGGCGCATCTTGTCTTGCGCAGACTATTTCACTAGGCTCGTCTTTACATATTATTCCAAGTGAGTAAGAACCTTTCACTTCACTCAAAGTTTTTTGAACTGCACTCAGCAGATTATCTGTGTAATGTTTTTTTATAAGATGAACTATCACTTCTGTATCAGTTTCAGATTTAAACTCCTTCCCATCTTTTTGAAGTTTAGCTCTCAACTCGACATAATTCTCTATTATGCCGTTATGTACTATAACAACACTTTTGGTAGAATCTGTATGTGGGTGAGCATTTTCTTCAGACGATTTGCCATGAGTAGCCCACCGTGTATGACCTATACCTATGTTTGCGCTTAGAGGATTTTTTGCAATATTTTCTCTAAGATTACAAAGTTTTCCTACGTTTTTTCTTATCTGTAGCTCGTTGTCTACAATAACAGCAATGCCAGCAGAATCGTATCCTCTGTATTCAAGTTTTTTTAAACCTTTTAATATTATATCAACCGCATTCCTCTTACCTACATAACCAACAATTCCACACATATTTTAGTCCTCATTAATAAGCTCTTTCATATCTCTAACCGCTGTCTCAAGACCTGTAAATATTGCTTTTGCTATAATTGAAAAACCTATATTAAACTCGTTCATGCACGGAATTTTACAAATTTGTCCGGCATTTGTATAGTCCAGTCCGTGACCTGCATTTAATAAAAGACCTTTTTTTACAACCTCGTTTGAGGTTTTTGAAATTCTTTCTACTTCTGCTTTAAATTCAACAGAATTAGCCCCATTTTCTTTAAAAAACTTTGCATACTTTCCTGTATGAAGCTCTACGGCATCTGCTCCTATCTCGCTGCAAGATAACACCTGGTTTATATCAGCGTCAATAAACATACTTACAACAATCCCTGCTTTTTTAAGTCTTGCAACAATATTAGCAAGACGTTCTTTACTAGCTCTGACATCAAGCCCACCTTCTGTGGTAAGTTCCTGTCTTTTTTCTGGAACCATACAAACAAAATCAGGTTTCACATCTATAGCAATTTTAACAATCTCTTCACTTGCCGACATTTCAAGATTTAATTTAGTTTTGATAGATTTTCTTAAACCGTAAACATCAGAATCCTGAACATGTCTTCTATCTTCTCTTAAATGTATAGTTATTCCATCCGCTCCTGCTTTTTCGCATACTGCAGCAGCTTCAATTAATGACGGAAAGCCTTCTTTTCTTGCTTGTCTTATGGTTGCTACGTGATCTATATTTACACCAAGTTTTATCATTTTGCTTATCTCCTTTTACTCATCTATACAAGAAATTAAAAAAGTGCTCCGTCAGCCCGCTTCGGTTTTGCTATTTTTTTAGCAAACGCAGCCTAGTACAGAAGTTAGTTGGCTATCTAGCAGTGCAATAACAACGACCAAAAATCATTTAATAGAATCTATTTCTTTTTCAACACTGTCTGTTATATCCTCAGCTATCATTTTAATTTTTTTTGCATCTTTACCTTCAATCATAACTCTCAAAAGATTTTCGGTACACGAATACCTTACAAGCACTCGTCCGCCTGCTCCTAGCAGCTTATTATAATATTTAATAAGTTTATACGATTTCAAAAGTTTTTTGACAGGCATTTTTACTGAAACTTTTTTATTTACTAAAACCTGCGGAGATTTTTCAATTACGTTCATAAATTCCGACATAGTTTTATTTGTATCGTATAACGCTGAAAGAAGCATAATAGCACTTAACATTCCGTCACCTGTAGTTGAAATATCTTTAAATATAAAATGTCCTGACTGTTCCCCCCCTAGTGATGATTTATATTTTTTTATATCTTCCATAACATATCTGTCGCCAACTTTTGAAGATACTACTTTTATTTTCTCACGTTTCATAAACTGTAAAAGACCGATATTTGCCATTACGGTAGTAACTAAAACATTATTCTTAAGTTTCTTTTTACCTTTTAGCCAAACTGCCATTGAAGCAAGAAAATAATCGCCATCTCTTACAATGCCGTTTTCATCAATACACATTAACCTATCGGCATCGCCGTCAAAAGTAAACCCGCAAAAAGCTTTAAATTCTTTGACTTTATTTGCAGCATATTCAGGATACAGCGCACCACAATTTAAATTTATATTTTTACCGTTAGGCTTAATATTAAAAGCAACCACTCTTGCCCCAAGTTTTTTAAAAATATAAGGTGCAGATTTATAAGACGCTCCGTTAGCACAATCTACTACTATTGTTTTTCCTTTAAGATCAACCACTCCAGAAAAATTTTTAACAATAAAATTTTCATAAAGTTTTAAAAGGCCAGAATCTTCTTTTGCAAATATTTTTTTAATCTCAACAACTGTTTTAGCATTAAGATATTTATTTATCTGTCTTTCAATTTTCTCTTCTATTGAATCAGAAAGTTTAAACCCTCTTGAATTGAAAATTTTAATTCCATTATCAATGTAAGGATTGTGGCTTGCAGATATAACTATTGCAGCCGAATATTCGCCGCTTCTTGCTAACAAAGAGGCTGCAGGTGTTGGCATAACGCCTCCAAAAACAGAAACTACACCAACGCTAGCAATACCTTTTGCCAGTTCTTTTTGTATTCTTTTTCCAGATTCTCTTGTATCGCGTACAATGAGGATACGTTTTTTGCTCTTTAGAATTTCAGCTATAGATCTGCCAATGATTTCTAAAGTTCGATTATCAAAAGGAAATACCGAAGCATCGCCTCTTATACCATCTGTCCCAAATAGTTTCATTTACATGTATCACGCATACATATACAACCGGACAAGAATAGCAAGCACTAGGGCAAGAAGTTTAAGCTGCCAATCTTTTTTTATTCTGCTATATAATTTCCTCATTTTGATGTCAAAACCTCACCTTTTGAATTAATTATTTCTTTAAGCTCTGAGGCCGATTTATTACTGTGTAAATTTCCTTCATATGCAATAGATATACGCCCTGTTTCTTCAGAGACAACTACTATTATCGCATCTGTTACTTCGCTTAAACCAAGAGCGGCTCTGTGTCTTGTTCCGAATATCTTTACATTTGTATTATGACTTAACGGAAGCAAACAACCTGCCGCCGAAACCTTACCATTAAATATTATCACTGCTCCGTCATGCAAAGGAGCCGATTTATTTTTAAAAATTGAAAGCAATAATTCTTTCGAAATATCAGCGTTTAAAGATACTCCGGTTTCTGTATAATTTTTTAAACCTATCTCATTTTCTATAGCTATAAGTCCGCCCATCATAGACGCGCTTAAATCTTCTGCAGTTTCAACAATGTCTGCAACGTAAGAATCTTGTGTTTGAGATTTTGAATTCCAAAGTCGTCCGCCAACTTGAGCAAAAACATTACGAATTTCAGTCTGAAATATAACCGCAAATATAATAGCTGCCGCAAGCCAAAACTTCTCTAAAAGCCATGATAAAGCTTTAAGATGTAAAACATTACGGGCTACTACTGTAAGCCCTAATACAAATAGTATACCAACAACAACTTGTATTGCCCTTGTTCCTTTTATAACAAGAATAAGTCTATAAAATATTACCGTCAGTACAAGTATATCTAAAACATTTACTATGTACGGCCCGTAAATATGCAGCATTGTTCCCATCATACGCCTCTAAAAGTTTCAATTATTTTTAAAACATTTATTGTTTCCTTTACATCATGCACCCTTATAATATCTGCCCCGCAAAGGACAGTAAGAAAATTCGCAACAATAAATGCTGTTTTATCTTCGCCAGCAAGAGTTCTTACGAATCTTTTTCTAGATACCGCACCTACAACAGTCCCGAGCGTTGAAAAAACATCCATATTTTTTACTAACTCAAGATTATGTTTTACAGTCTTTCCAAAACCATGTCCAGGGTCAACTGCAATACGCTCTTTTTCTATGCCAAAATCCATTGTATATTTTTTACGTTCCGCTAAAAATTCATATACTTCAGAGGTACAATTTTTATATTCAGGACTTTCCTGCATATTTTTAGGTATTCCTTTCATATGCATAAGTATCACGCCTGCCTTTGTATCCGCTATAAGCTTTGCAAGTTTTTCTTTACCTTTTCTTAAAGCAAAAATATCGTTTACTATATCAGCGCCTTCTAAAAGAGCAGCTTTTGCAGTTTCGTATTTATAAGTATCAACTGAAATCGGAATTTTCACATTTTTTCTTATTTTCTTAAGAGTGGGAATAAGTCTATTTATCTCTGTTTTTGCATCTATGAGTTTAACACCTGGCCTTGATGACTCCGCTCCTATGTCTATTATTTGCGCGCCAAGTCTTTCAAACTCAATTACTTGTGCGCAAGCTTTATCAGAATCTGTAAGCCCGTCTCCCGAAAAAGAGTTTGGATCCATATTTACAATACCCATCACAACGGGATTTGATAAATCGAGCGACTTTTGTCTATATTTAAAAATTTTCTTTTTGTTTATTATTTCCTCTAGTTTCAAAGCTACTTCTTTCAACCCAAACGGCTGCAAACGAAATTTGACTATTAACCTCTCAACCTGACTTAAATTTGCAAAAAGGACCAAATCAGAAACACCTTGTTTAAATCTGCTTATATTTTCATTTATTGCTGCATCCGCGCCAACGGAAATAGCTTCCTGCTTTAAAATATTTGCAGCTCTATTATCTATACCCTCAACAACTACAGCGTTCAAAAGACTTTTTTTGGCAAGAAGAGTGCATGCAAAAGAACTACAACCTACGTTTTTGATAAGTTTTAAAGCGTCGTTGAAGTTATTAATTACTGCTTTTCTTATAATCATTTATTACCTATTTATATTGTCGACTCGCATAATTAACAACAACAAACAAATCTACAACCCTTTAAGTAAAAACATAACTTCAGCTCTAGTTCTTGCATCTTTTAAAAATATACCGCGCATGGCGGAAGTAATCATTTTTGATCCCGGTTTTTTAACTCCGCACATTGTCATACATAAATGTTCAGCTTCAACAACAACCATAACCCCATGAGGCTCTATAGACTGCATCACGGTATCTGCAACCTGCTTTGTAAGTCTTTCTTGAAGCTGAAGTCTGTTTGCAAAAACTTCAACAAGTCTTACGAGTTTTGATACGCCTATTATCTTATCTTTCTGAGGAATATACGCCACATGAGTTTTTCCCAAAAAAGGAAGCAGATGATGTTCGCATAAAGAATAAAAAGACACATCTTTAACCAAAATTATTTCTTCGTGATCTTCTATTGTATAATGAGCGGAAATAAGTTTCAAAGGATCAACGGCATTTCCTGATAACGCCTCTTTATAAAACTTTGCCACTCTTGCTGGTGTACGTTGAATACCCTCTCTATTTAGATCTTCACCAAAAGATTCAAGCAAAAGTTCTATAGCCCGTTGAGCTTTTTTTTCATCAAAATTGAATGTTTTCACTTAGTACTTTCCCGCCTACAATTTGTTTTTTTACAACTTCTTTCTCTTTGACAATCTCTTTTTTATCCTCAGTTGCTGCAGAAGGTTTTTCAGATAAAGGAATTAAATCTTCACCTTTTGTAATCTTATCCAAATCCTCACCGTTTAAATTTTCTCTTTCCAAAAGATAATCGACAATTTTATTTAAAACAGCCAAATTATCTTTAAGAAGTCCAAAAGCTTTATTTTTCGCGCCGCATATAATACTCTTAATTTCTTCATCAATAATTTCTGAAGTTTTTTCAGAATATCCTACATCTTTTGATGAAATATAATCTTCATAAGGTCTTTGCAAAGCAATAGGTCCTAATTTATCACTCATACCAAGTTCTGTAACCATCCTGGTTGCAATTTTTGTTGCTTTAGAAATATCGCTCTCGGCACCAGTTGTAAGCTCCGAAAATACAAGCTCTTCAGCGGCACGTCCACCAAGTGAAACTGCAATTTTGTCTAAAAGTTCGGTTTTTGAGTATGAATGCTTATCTTCAGGCAGCTGTACCATATATCCTAAAGCATGTCCACGTGGAAGTATAGTAATTTTATGCACAGGATCTGTCGTTAAAGGTAATAATTTTGCAACAAGTGCATGACCTGCCTCGTGATAAGCAGTAGTTTTCTTTTCCTTGTCAGACATTAAGAGCGACTTTCTTTGGGGCCCTGAAATAATTCTCTCTATCGATTCTTCCATGTTTTTCATATTTACAGTTTGTTGATTATTTCTTGCAGCAAGCAAAGCCGCTTCATTTACAAGACTTGCAAGGTCCGCACCAACAAATCCTGGAGTTCTCTTAGCTATAACGTCTAAACCCACATCGCCATCAAGCTTTATTTTTCTTACATGCACACCAAGAATTTCTTCCCTGTCTTTCAAAGTAGGACGTGGAACAACAACTTGTCTGTCAAATCTTCCAGGTCTTAAAAGAGCAGAATCTAACACATCTGGTCTATTTGTAGCAGCAATCAAAATTACACCTTCTTTGGTATCAAAACCATCCATTTCAACAAGAAGTTGATTTAATGTCTGTTCTCTTTCGTCATGCCCTCCACTAGCACCCGCAAATCTATGTTTTCCTACAGCGTCTATTTCATCTATAAACAACAAGCATGGCGCAGATTTTCTACCTTGTTCAAATAAATCTCTTACTCTTGAAGCGCCTACTCCAACAAACATCTCAACAAATTCCGAACCGCTTGAAGAAAAAAACGGAACATTCGCTTCTCCCGCTATGGCTTTTGCAAGTAAAGTTTTACCTGTTCCCGGAGGTCCAACAAGTAAAACACCTTTAGGAATTTTCCCGCCAAGTTTTTGAAATTTTGCAGGATCTTTTAAAAATTCTATTATCTCTTCAAGTTCTTCTTTTGCTTCATTACAACCCGCGACATCCCTAAAAGTAACTTTTTTTGCCGCGTTGTTTCCGGCAAGTTTTGCTTTTGTTCTACCAAAGGACATGGCTTGCTTGTTTCCGCCAGCCGTACTACGCATCATCCAAAACCAAAATAACATCATAAGAATTACAGGTCCCAAGTGTAAGAGCAAAAGTGCAAGCCATCCACTTTCTTTAGCAGACGAAAACTCTAAAATCTTATGATCTTCCATATCTTTTATAAGGTTAGGATCATTCATCGGAGCAGTTTTAAAATTTTTCAAAGCACCATCTATATCTTTAAACTTTCCCTTGATTGAATCTTGAGCAACCAAAACTTTTGATATTCTTCCATCTTTTATATGTTGTTTAAACTGTGAATATTTAAGTTCTACATCCTGTTGTTTCTGTTTTGCGGGATTTACAAGCACAGAAATAATAATAAAAAGTGTTATCCAAAAAAATACAATCCATAGCCTTTTCTTATTCATTGAGTAGACTCCTTTAATATTCCTATGTACGGCAAGCATCTAAAAAATCCGTTGTAATCTATACCATAACCCACAACAAAATCATTGCCAATTTCAAAACAACTATATTCAACATCTACTTCTGTTTTACGCGCGCATTTTTTATCAAGCAAAACACATGTTGTTATACTTTTAGGTTTTTTAAACGCGATTTCCCTTTTCAAAAAATCTAAAGTTGTACCGGTGTCTAGAATATCCTCAATTATAATTATATCTTTACCAATAATATCCTCTTTAAACTCTGAGAGAATTTTCACTTTCCCTTGAGAATGCGTACCAACATAAGAACTGAGAGATATAAAATCAATCTTGCATTTTATATCCATTTTGCGAATAAGGTCTGCACTAAAAACAAAACTACCGTTTAAAACTGAAACAAGTAAAACTTCCTTATCCTTAAAATCTTTTGATATCTGCAAAGCAATCTCAGAAACTCTCTTTTGTATTTCTTCTTCGGATAAAAGAACATCAACTACGTATTTCTCTTCAATATTCAACATTTTTTACTCCTCGCAAAATAAGCTTTTTGTGACTTAATTTTAAAAATCCATTTGGAAGAAAGCCTATAAATAGACACATCTGATGATAAAATCTTATGCATTATTAAGTTAATGTACGAATTATATTTTTTTTGAGGTAATATGCGCTTGAGTATTCTGAATCGGACAGCCTCATTGTACCGTAAAAACACTGCTAAATCAAGCAAGACTTGATTTCTTTGCACCTTCACACATTTCTTCAAAAACTTATCTAAAATAGTTTCTAAATAAGCATCTTCCCTCGTTTGTATGCAGCTTAAAGCAAAAATATGTTCAACTGCCATAGGATTTATTTTTTCACAAACAGGTATAAGTGAAAGTCTGATTTTATTTCTTGCATAAATTTTTAAAAAATTGGATCTATCAGTACAAAACGGTAGCTTATGGTTTTTAATATATTCTTCAACCAATTTTCTTTTGACAGGAAGAATAGGGCGAATTATAGCAAGCTTCCCATTTATCTTTCTAATTTGGGGTATTCCGGCAAAATTTCCACTTCCTCTTAAAAGCCACATAAGCACTGTTTCAGCATTATCGTTTGCGTTGTGCGCAGTGGCAATTTTATTGCATTTGTATTTTTTTGCTATTTTTTCAAGCATTGAATATCTTAAATTTCTACCGGCAGTTTCAATAGAAACTGATTCTTTTTCGGAATATTCTTTTACGTCAATAGTTTCAAAAATACAACCTACACCAAGTTTGTCTGATAAATCTTTGACAATTTTTGCTTCTTTTTCAGATTCTTTTCTTAACTTATGATTAAAATTGACTACCAAAAGTTCAATACTTATTTTTTTTGCCAAACGCCAAAACAAATGCAGCATACATATAGAATCCTGACCACCAGACACAGCCAAAATAATTTTATCTTTTGATTTAACAAAACCATTTCGGGAAATGTTGTTATAAAAAATATCCCAAGCTTTCATCTTGTAAAGAGTCTTCTGAAAAAATGCTTACGTTCAACAAGTTTTTGTGGAGAGATAAGTGCCGTAAAATTTTTAATGAACGAAAGCATATATTTATCAGGCTTCACTGCTATATATTTATTACGCCACTCAGGACAAAATTTATCTTTAAAATTTCTCAAAGATGCCAAATCATAATTAAAATGTTCTGAAAACATAAACATTTTTGCAAAACATTTTACCCCTTCGTCGCTGTTATCTATAGTAGGGAAATAAGCAAGTCCTATATCAAACCATTTATACCCGTCATCTTTGGCCTGCAAAATATTTTTAAATATAATATATGCAAAAATATCTTTGTCGCATTTTAAATATCTTACAATTCCTGAAGATATCTCATTTTTATTTTTTGTTTTTGCCAAAACTGAAAAAGCATAAGCTTTGTCATCTTTTTCCAATACTCCAAAATCCATATCTTTCATATAAGAATCATCATATTTTCCGGGTATAAAATTTCTTTCAATGTAGTTTGTATCTTTCCACCATTCTTCATTTATATCTGCAAATATTTCTCTATACTGTTCAAACTGATCAGAATGCAAAGTCTTGTATTTAAATCCTGCGGATTCAATCTCTTTTTCCAAATCACAAAAACTTTCAAATCGTTCATCTTCTTTATTAAAAACCCTTAAAGGTATTTTAGCTTCCTGTCCAAGATCAAAAATATCAAGTCCTATATCGTCATAAATTTGCACATACTTATGATCTATCCCTATAAATGCAGGTTTTACGGAAGCATTATCCGTAATCTCTTTAAATTTCCATAGAAGCTCGTTTTTATTAGCATACCTGCCTACTGGATCACCTAAAACAATCCAATTGTCTCTAACTTTTGCATACATAATAAACGCGTCTTTCTGTTTGTTTACAATATAGCTTTTGTCAAACGCAAGCGCATTTAAAGCATATGCATAATCAGAAGAATAAGCTATGTTTTTTATGTCATCTTTAGTAAATGAAACAGGTTTTTTAGAGAAATTTCTCCATATTTGTTCTACAGTAATTATAAAAATTATAGCGCCCATACCCAAGCTTGTCCTTAAAAATTTCGCGGCGTTAGTAGTGCCAAAAATATTTTTAAAAAGCACGTCTAAATGTGTCCATGAAGAAATATCTTGTTTGTTTACAAAAAAACCTATCCACACCGAAAGAGCAAAAACACCACCGACAGCAATAAACCACCATGTGCTAAAAGCTGTATTTAATATTGATATGTTTCTGTAAAAATATTTTCTCGAAACCAAAAGAACCGTCAACAAGACTGCAAGACATGCAAGAACGAAAAGAGATTCTCCTAGGATGAGTATAAGAACAATGGCAAAACTTATAAAAATACAGGCTGTACTCCACGCATTTTTAACTCTAAGCTGTATTGCTCTTGAAATAAAAAGCATTGCCATTGCCGTAGCACTTAACAAAAAATGAGACAAATCCGCAAACCACGAAGGAAGAAGATTTATCATAAATTTCAAATGCGCTCTAGCAAACGGAATGAATGTTGAAAACATCATAATCGTACCTGTGAAAAATGACGACAAAGCAAGGACTTGTACCATAACGGAAGAAACGGTCTTGCCGAAAATTCTTGCTCTTTTATTAAACTTCTTGGCAAACACCGTCACTTCAAAAGAACCTAAAAGAATAGAAGCAATTAACAGCGGGAAGAAATAAAATACCGCTCTATAAACAAGAAACACGCTTGTGATACTAGGATCGCTTACTGAATTAGGCAAAAGAGACGTAATAACACCCTCAAAAACTGCAATACCGCCCGGGACTTGACTTCCAATTACAGCAGCTTGCGCTGCAAGAAAGACTCCAAGTAAACCAAAATAAGAAGTATATCCTGTCGGCATAAGAACATAAAAAGTAAGTGACGCTACAATCCAATCGCACATGGCGATTAAGATTTGAGAAACAGCTATTTTTATACTAGGAAAAGTTAATGTCCACTTAAATATTTTTACAGGTTTTGAACGAAACATACTTAAAAGAACATATGACAATAAAATAACTACAGCGACTATCCCTATTATTTGCATTGTTTGCACGGAAAAATTTACATTAAATCTTCCAAGAGAAAAAGAAACCGAAACCGGCGTAAAAGTAAAAACAAACCCGCCTACCGCCAAAAGGCCAAGCCAAATCGTGGCTGATGAGAATAAAAGAATTTTTGTAATATTAGCCATTGAAACATTATGTATCGAGTATAATCTGTAACGTACCGAACCGCCAAAAAACATTGAATAACCTGTATTGCTGCCCAAAATATTGCTTATAAAACATATAAATAAAATATTCTTAGGCTTTAATAAAACATTTGAACCAATGTATTTAAACGCAATAATATCGTATCCGCCTAAAATTAAATAATACGATAAAGCCAGTACTGAAGCCAATACAATTTTAAGTACTGGCATAGCTTTTAATGAACTTACAATCTCAACATAACTTAAATCTTTGAATTTATCTTGAAGAATCCATAATGCCCCTGCAAAAGTCAAAAGACCTAGAGGTAAAAGAATAAATTTTGTCCATTTTTTCATTATATATTAACCTTCTAATGCATAGCCAACTAACTTTTGCATTGTGGTACTTGTGCTCGCTTGAAAAATAGATACAAAACGTATCTTTAGGTACTAGCGAGAAAGTAACACATAAGTCAAACGACGTGGTGCGCTATTTTTTGAGCTAGTCCCTTTGCGGTCTACGTACCTTTTAATAAATCTTGCATGCTTTATTTGGTCAATATGTTTGGGTGTTGTCTCTCGCAAAATGGCCAAATTCCCCCTAAAAATCTAGAGCAGCGTAAAGCTTTTGCAAGTACATAGATTAGTTGATTAATCTATTTGAAAAATTAGCAAGAAGTCCTTAAAAAAGACATAACCTAAGTGTCCTATAAGTTCTACCAAGGTATAATATTGTATAAACCGTTGTTTTTACCGATATTTACTTCCATGTCAAACAAAGAGGAAAACGTATTGCTGTTAAAAACTTCGACGCGCTTTCCGTCAGCAAAAATTTTACCTTTTTTCAAAAAAACAAACCTGTTCATCTCCGGGATAATATCAGATATTCTATGTGTTACAAGAACTATTTTTGTTCCTGAAGCTACAATTTTTCTCATCGTATTATGAAATTTTACAGATGACGCAATATCTAAACTATTCGATGGTTCATCTAAAACTAAAACTTTAGGATTACTTACAAGCGCTCTAGCGATCAAAAATCTTCTTACTTCTCCCGAAGACATAGTTTCAAGTTTTTTATCTTTTAAAAATGATACATCCAATAATTCAATCATTTCGTCTGCTTTTTTAATCATATCTTTTGTAACTACATGATTATTCCATATTCCTATACTTGCAAAAAATCCGGACAAAACTGCTTCAATGCCTGTTATTTTAGTATGAAACTCATATTCCAACTCATTTGTTACTATTCCAAGCATACTGCGCAAATCGTGTATATTCCACTGCGTATGACCAAACAACTTGCAAACAGTATCGTCTTCCGTATAAGACGGATAAATCTTACCTGTCATAAGTTTGATCAATGTGGATTTTCCTGAACCGTTTGGACCTATTATTGCAACATTTTCATCTGAATTTATACTAAGATTAACATTGTCTAAAATTTTTCTATCGCCACGCAACACAGAAACTTTTTTCAATTCAATGAAATTAGACATATTCTTTCCCCCGTATATATCAATGCACGAATTCTATAATATATGACAGAAAAAAGAAAGCAGCTACAAAATCTCATAACACATTAGACTAATTGTCATTAAGGACAGTCAAAGAATAGCGAAGTGGCGTTTTGTAATTCAAACTTTTGTGGCGTCGTTTGGTGTTATACCAACTTAAAAGGGCTTTTATGAATTTGTCTACAAAAAGATACCAGTGCCACCCACTTAATCCTCTTTTTAAGACTATGTCTTTCAAAGTCCTTTTCAAAGTTAATCAGTGTGCTTCCTTAAGTGACCGAAGCAATCCAGTATCGTCGTTTTAATCCGTTTGTCTTTGTTTGACAAAAGTCCAATATGTTATGAGATTCTACAGGGAATTGACAAAACGGATTATACTTATATATAATTTCAAAGGAAGATTTATTTAGTTCCACATTTTGGAGTTTAAGTCATCTGACGAGTTGTATGCTATAGCGGGCTAACTTTATGCAAACTAAAGGAAAAAATTGATGCTTGTGCTACTTAAATTTACTAAAAAGGTGCATAATCAAAAAGGCTAGCTAAAAGTTGTGTGCTTCGTGTTGCGTCCGTTTTTTTGAGATAACGCACAAAGCTTACCGATGTAAAGTTAGTCAACTACAAATACTATTGGGGGGGTATAGGATGGCAGTTCGATTACGTTTGCAGAGAAGAGGCAAACCAAAAAGGCCTTGCTATAGAGTTGTTGCAGTAGATCAAAGAGCAAAAAGAGATGGGAAGCCTATTGAAATTTTGGGTCAGTATGATCCCATAGCAGTAGACAATAAATTCAACGTTAATATGGACAGAGTAAATTATTGGTTGAGCGCCGGTGCAAAAGCTTCAGAAACGGTGGCTGCATTAGTAAGGAAAAATCAAACAGTAGAAAGCAAATAACTCTGTTTTGGTCTTCAGTTGTGCATATTAAGGTTACCGGGAGAAAACTTATGAAAGATCTAGTGCTTTTGATGGCAAAAGCTTTAGTTGACAATCCAGAGCAGGTGGAAGTCAGAGAAGTTGCAGGGGAGAGAACAACTGTTTTGGAAATAAAGGTTGTTGTCGCTGACAGGGGTAAAATTATCGGCAAGGAGGGTAGAATTATTAAAGCAATAAGAGTTATTGTAAGCTCAGCTTCTGCAAAGCTTAATAAGAGAACAACTGTCGAAGTAGTAGAGTAATGCGAGATGAATTTAAAGAAGAATGATTCAAGATGGAAAGTCTCCGATGTATTAGGGTTTGAGGTCTTTAACCAGCACGGAGATTGTGTGGGGATTCTTTCGGATGTTATATTAACGGGCAGTAACGACATCTGGGTTGTAAAGTATCACAACGAAGAAGTCTTAATTCCTGCATTAAAAAGCGTAATAAGAGAAGTGAATATTGCAAGGAAAAAGATTTTTGTTGTTTTGCCAAAAGAATATAAAGACGTTTATGGTCAAGTGAAATCGGCAGGTGATATCCTTGAGTATAATGGTTGTTTTGTCTATGAAGATTGATATTCTTACAATATTTCCGAAAATGTTTAAAGGACCTTTTACGGAAAGCTTGATAGGCAGAGCCACAAAAAAAGAAATTCTTAAGATTAATATTACAGATGTAAGATCTTTCTCCAGGGATAAGTATAAAAAAGTTGACAGTAAGCCTTTTGGCGGCGGTGGCGGCATGGTTATAAAGCCTGAACCACTGTATGATGCCATAAAAAGCACGGGGGTAAAAAAAAAGAATAACTCTTATAAAAACTCTTATGCAAAACCTTATGTTATCTATATGTCACCTCAAGGTAAAACGCTAAATGATAAGATTGTAAAAAATCTCTCAAAATTTCAGCATTTGGTTCTTGTATGCGGTCATTATGAAGGTATCGATGAACGCATTATGAGTTATGTTGATGAAGAAATGTCAATTGGTGATTATGTGCTTACTGGTGGAGAAATTCCCGCAATGGTTTTGGTTGATAGTGTTGCGAGAATGCTTCCTGGTGTTGTCAAAGAAGAGGATTCTGTAAAAAACGATTCGTTTTATAATGGATTGTTGGATTATCCTCATTACACAAGACCTGCAGTGTTTAATGGTTATAAGGTTCCGTGTGTTCTTCTATCGGGAGATCATAAAAAGATTTGCGAGTGGCGCGCAAAAGAGTCGTACAAAAGGACAAAAGAGCGTCGCCCGGACTTGTTAAAAGACAGAGTAGAAATTGAAGAGTAAAAAAAATGCGTACTGTGAATTGTATTTTGTTGTTAATTTAGAGCCAACTAACTTCTGTGTCGTGATAGGGCTTTGCGCTCGCTAAAAAATAGGCGCAGTGCTGTGTTTGTTTGAGTAGCTTGCGGGTTGTGTGCGTCTTTGTGTGGTGCGGTATATCACTAAAGGAAATTAGTTGGCTGTTGTTGGCTTTGTTATTTATAAAGGAGCAGCAGAATGTCATTACTAGAACAAGTGCAATTAGCACAGAAAAGAAATTTGGGTGTATCTTTCAAATCTGGCGATCAGGTAAAGGTATATTTTAAAGTAGTTGAAGGCGAAAACGAGAGGATACAGGTTTTTGAAGGTGTTGTTATACGTATGAAAGGTAGTGGGCTTTCAGAGACCTTCACAATAAGGAAAATTTCTTTCGGTATAGGTGTAGAAAGAATTTTTCCTATTCATTCCCCTCGTATAGAAAAAGTTGAAGTTGTAAGGCATGGAAAAGTACGCAGAGCAAAACTTTACTATCTAAGAAATCTCTCGGGTAAGGCTGCAAGAATTTCTGAAGATTCTTCGAGAAGATTTGCAAAAAAAGATCCGGTTGCAGCAGAACAAGCTCCTATAACCACGACAACCACATGAAAAAATTCTCAGACGACTGATTTTAAATCTAAAACAGATTCTATAAGCTATTATTTAGCACAATTTATGGCATTCAGGAATTAAAAGGGCTTTCATGCGTTTCAACTGGGGAATGAAAGTGCGTTTTGAGGTGGAAGATTTATGAAAATAAAAACAGTGTTGAGTGTATTCGACTTGTTTGGTTTGATGTTAAGCTCGTAAAGTAAAAAAGACAAAAATAAAGATAAAGACAGCGATAGTTTTAGATAGATCTGGGCATGCTCCGGCAACCAAGTAACAGTGCTAAGTTTGGAAAAATGTCTTATTATGTTTGATATTACCTCTCATAAAACAGCTAAAGTTTCCTCAAAAATTTAAAGCAGCAGTATGCCAATACAGAAATTAGCTGTAGTATAAACATACCCTAATGCTAGGTAAGGCAAATGGATTCATTATTTTTCGACAGAAATTTTTACGACAAATGGTTCACACTGGTTGCAGGTATTGACGAAGCCGGAAGAGGGTCTTTAGCAGGTCCTGTGACAGCGGCGGCGGTAATTCTCGCCAAAGACTTAATAATTCCCGATTTAAACGATTCAAAACAAGTATCAGAAAGAAAAAGAGAGCAGCTTTTTGTAATAATAAAAGAGAAAGCTTTAGCTTATGCCATTGAAGCTGTCGATAATACGATTATAGATAAAATCAATATTTTACAAGCGACTTTCCTTGCAATGTTTCGAGCTGTGTTAAAATTACAAATCAAACCCAAGCTGTGTTTAGTAGACGGAAATCATAAAATTCCAAATCTCCCTTTTAAGCAGGAGACAATCATTAGCGGTGACGCAAAAAATGCATGTATTGCTGCGGCTTCAATTCTTGCTAAAGTTACTAGGGACAAAATTATGAAGGAATGCGCAAAACAATATCCTGTTTATGAGTTTGAGAAGCACAAGGGATACGCAACAAGACAACATATAGAATCTTTAAAGCAGTACGGACCATGTCAAATTCACAGAATAACTTTTGCTCCCATAAGCGATATTATGTCTCAAATAAAACTTAATATTTGAAATCCTTATTGCTATAAATTTTTGAAAGTTGTAGTTTGATTTTTTAAAATCCCTGCGTTTTTGGGAAAAAAGGAAAAAAGAATGTCGCTATAGTCAAATCCCTTCAAATTGCACCGTAACAAAAAAAGAAGATAAGTTTTTGTTAAAAAGATGATGCAAAAGGGAGGATTTTTGCTAGGCCCCCAAGAGTAGTATGGCGTAACTTTGAGGCAATTTGAGTGTAACTATTTATATTGGAAAATCTTGATTGTTTTGCAATAGGCAATATTTTGAAATATTTGTCACAAAACAAACAAGGTTTACTAAAGAATGTGCGTAGCGTGGTCCACCAAAGGGTTAGCACAAGGCGCTATCTATTTTTGAACTAATGCAAAGAAAGAGTGCATCAATATAAAACTAGTTGACTCTAATGCGTGGATATTATGAAAACTACACGGGATATTGGGCTTGAAAAAGAAAGAGAAGTTGTTAAATATTTAACAAAACTTGGCTATAAAATTTTAAAAACAAATTTCAAAACATGTTTCGGAGAAATAGATATAATAGGAAAATATCACGATATAGTAGTTTTTGTCGAGGTTAAATACAGAAAATCTTTGTCCGGCGGAACTCCTCAAGAAGCTGTAACGTTAAAAAAACAACAGAGAATCATAAAATCTGCAATAGTTTACATAAAACAAAATGACATTAAAAATAATATTCGTTTTGATATCGTTGCCGTGGATGATAATAAAATTGAATTAATTGAATCGGCATTTTCTCTTCGGGAAAACCTATATTATTTTTAAAAATAACAGATTTCCTGCATAAACCACATCTCCAGATTATACATAGCTAGTTAACTTATGTATTACTAAACTTTGCTACTTTAAATTTTTAGGTGAAATTTTGGTTGTTTTACAAGAGGCAATATTTTGAAATATTTATTATCTGGTCTCTCTAAAAATACATATTGGACTGTTGTTGTCGTTTAAAAGGTTTGCAGCAAAGATATGGCAAAACAACAAAAAGATGATTTTATATATAAAAACATACCGTTTATCAAAAGCCTGTCGTTAGTTTTAGTTCGTTTGCCTTTGTTTGACAAAAGTCCAATACGCCGTGAGATTATACGGCGACTTGACATAACCGCGAAAAAGTTGTACAACGCCACCTTTCACCGATGTACTAGAATTATCGACATAGCATAATAGATAGCTACACGTGCAGCATTTCCAATCCCAACAAAAACTTATCTATCTACCTATGACGCAACTTAAAGTGATTTAATTGTGGTTATGTTAGACATTTTTCTAGTTGTTCCTTTTGAATTATAAATTTAGAGAGGGCTCTGTTAGATTTTCTACATAAATAGCATGACAAAGGAGGAGGTAATAACACGTAAGATGCGAGGTATAAAGTCTTTGAGCGTGTGAAATGCGTAAACTAATTCAAAAATCAAAGTGGATTTTTATTTCTAGATTTGATTTTAATCAAAGGAGAAGTTAATGAACACAAAAACAGTAAAAACAGTAAAAACAGTAGTAAAAGCATTTGTTTTGTTTGGTTTAGTATTAGCTTCGACGGTTGATGTTATGGCTGTTGATGAGCAGAGAGTTCAGGCGTTGGAGGCTCAGGGTATGTCGCATGAATATGCAGTGAGGATGGCTGAACTAGAGGAGGAGAAAAGTGACTCATTGATTAGAATGGCCAGGCAAAAAGCTTGCAACCTGCTACTTAGTGATTTTCGTGCTCAAAACAACAACAGCAGAAACAAGAACAATAGCTGCTATAACAACAACAGCCGCGGCAACCTAGACAGCGACTACAACCCCAACAGCATCTTCAACACCAACAGCAACGACAAACAGCAGTAGCAGATACAACGCCAACAGCTACTACAACATCAACAGCAGCAGTAACAACAACAGCCACGACAACAAGGACAGCTTCAACAACAATAACGGTGGCGGCAACCGCTACAGCTGGAACGACAACGACCACGGCAATACCAACATCTACAGCAACGGCAACAGACACAGCTACAACAATACCTACAGCAGCAACAAAGAAAACAAGCGGGACTAGTAGAAAGTAGCTACTGCATTGTCATCTTTGTTTGACGCCTAACCTGAATGCCCGTTTTCACGGGCATGACAAATTAATAAACCTCCACACAGCAAGACGCGTGCGGTATCAGCAGTGGAAATTGAAGAGCTGTAATTGTTGCTGTGGATCTTTGACCCCCTGTTTAGCAACATAGCCCAAGAGTCCCTTCTGTTTCCTACTTGCTACTGCTGCAATAAAGTCATCGCTCCAACGCCGCCACCCACAAAGTTCTTTTTTTAAATCAATTGACGGCAAAACATCTCTCGTGCTGTTATACTTTTAATAACTTGTATTATTTGGCATTGGTGAGAACTTTGGGCTGCAACTTAATGGGTAATGTGTGATTGCCATCTATTTCCGATTTGCTCAAAACTCTATGTTTGCAGCGTTACAAAATTTCTTTTGTTATTTGAATTACTATTACAACGCTAAATATTACCAAATATAGCTTTTCTTATGCTTTTAGGCGTTACACAAAATGATAGTGTATCTTATATGCACTATGCTGTCTGCTTTTTCGAGCGTTTCCATAGCCTAATTGTACTACTTTAAGCAGTTCCTTCATGGCTTGCTTGCGGGGCGATAGTTTAACAATTAAGAGTAAGATTGGCTGCTCTTGCAAGAAGTTTTTTCCATTGCCCTGTTTCAAATAAAACTACAAGTTTTAAATCATCTCCGGTGCCACTTTTCTCAATAATCTTTCCTTTACCAAAAATAGGATGAGTAACAATGCTACCCATTTTATACGGACTTGCGTCTACTGCTAGTGTATAGGACAGCTCATCTTTTGCTGTTTCATCATGACTATATGCATCGTTGTTTCTGTACTTTGCTTCAACTTTAGCATGCTTTTTATAATTGCGTTCTCCACCAAAATCCCTACTTGCAACTTGTCCTAAGCTATAATGGTTTTGCCTCTTGGCTTGTTCTCTTTCGACGATTTCATCTCTAAATCCGGCTTCTGCAACAAAACGCGACGGCATATTCCATTTGGTTTTTCCGTAAACAGTTCTTTCTGTCGCCCAACATAGATACAGGTGCTTTTTTGCTCTTGTCATCCCAACATACATAAGCCTTCTTTCTTCCTCAAGATCTTCGGGATTAAAAGCGGATTCCCCTATAGGAAATAATCCTTCCTCAAGGCCACACAAAAAGACATTATTAAACTCTAAACCTTTGGCTAAATGTAAAGTCATTAGAGTAACTTTTCCCTTTGACTGGTCAAGGGAATCTATATCACTTACCAAAGATACCTGTGTCAAATATCCCGCAAGAGATTTATCCGGGGAACGATGTTCAAAATCATCAATCGCGGAAATCAATTCTTGTATATTTTCTATTTTTGTTTTAGATTCGGGAGTTTTTTCACTTTCGAGTTCTTTTAAATATCCAGAGCGAGTTATAACTTCTTTGGCCACTTCTTTAACGGAAACATTATTTTTTAAATCAGCAAAAGCTTTTATGAGCTGCTCAAAAGAGTTTAAAGCATTTACAGCTCCATTTGTTAAACCTGCTTCTTTTGCAAAAGGAAAAGCCTGCCATATAGACATATTTTTTAGGATCGCAAGTTTTTCAAGAGATTCTAGAGATGTTTTTCCTATGCCCCTCCTGGGAATATTTACAATTCGTTTAAAACTTACATTATCATTTGGATTATGTATAAGTTTTAAATAGGCCATAATATCTTTAACTTCAGCGCGATCGTAAAATCGTAGAGTCCCAATAATGATATAAGGCATACCTGCCCTTCTAAATGCGTCTTCAAAAGCACGCGACTGTGCGTTTGTCCTGTAAAAAACAGCAAAATCTGAAAAACTATAATGATTATCAATTGTTTTAAGAGAAATTAAATCGACAACTTTTGTTGCTTCGTCATTTTCGTTTACAGCTTTAACGACTGATACAGATCCATCATCGGAATTTTGTGTCCATAACTGTTTATCTATTCTTTTACTGTTATGCTTTACGACTTGATGCGAAGTCGCTAAAATTTTAGGCGTTGATCTATAATTTTGTTCTAATTTAATAGATTTTGCGTTTGGGTAATCTTTTTCGAAGGCTAAAATATTATTTATATCGGCCCCTCTCCATGAATACACAGATTGATCGTCATCTCCTACAACGCATATGTTGCGGTGTTTTTGGGCAAGCAGTTTTACAAACATGTATTGAGCATGATTTGTATCTTGATATTCATCAACCATAATATATTTGTATTTTTCTTGATAATGTTCCAGTAAAGATGGATACTGCTTTAATGCTAAAACTGTTTGCATTATAAGATCGCCAAAATCCAAAGCTCCGGCTCTTTTAAGTTTCTCTTGGTATAGTTGATAAATTGTTGCTACTATAGTTGCGATAAAATCTCCGTTATTGTCAGCTCCTACTGCTGTATCGGATGGAGATTTTAAATCGTCTTTTGCGCGGCTTATTTCATTTACTACTGTCGATGGTTTAAATTTTTTTTCATCAATATTAAGTTCTTTTAAACAATCTTTAATTACATTTTTTTGATCAGAAAAATCATATATTAAGAAATCTGGATTCAGTTCGATTTTTGATGATTCAACGCGTAAAAAATATGCACAAAATGAATGGAATGTCGACACCCATACATTAGCGTATGTTTGAGGTGCTAAGTCGTTTACCCTTTGTTTCATTTCTGTGGCGGCTTTATTTGTGAATGTAACGGCAAGAATAGACCATGGAGCAACGCCAGAAGCGAGCAAATGCGCAATTCTATGCGTTATAACTCTAGTTTTTCCTGTTCCTGCGCCTGCAAAGATTATCAAAGGACCTTCGGTGCAAAGGACGGCTTCCGCTTGGGAAGGGTTTAAATTTTTAATTAATAAATCTTTCATTCTTTTCATTGTACCATATCTAAAATTTTTTGATACAATCTTGATAATCAAACACGCCTAACGTATGAAATGGTATATTTTATCAGCTGTTACTGCAGATGTTTCCTAGTCTTTTGAAGAGATTACAACTACCCCCCCAGTCTTTTTTCTCTAAAAAAGAGTGAAAGCCTGTGGCTGCCGAGGTATAAGGGAGGTTGTTTCTTGCCGTAAAGTGCTTTTCATACGTTTGTCGCAAGCTGATTAAACAAAAAGTATGTAGTTAACTATTAGGAGGGCAAATAAATGGATATTTTACTTGAAAGAAAAAGTGTCCGTAATTATACGGATGAAGATGTAAAGCTGGAGGATTTAGAATATATTTTGCGGGCAGCCATGTCTGCCCCTACAGCAAGAAATACCAAATGTTATTCTTTTTTAGTTATTAAAGATAAAGAAACTCATAAAAAAATAGGCGCAGTTCATAAGGCGGCTCAAATGATTTTGCAGGCTCCTCTTGCAATTTTGGTTGTCGGCGACCAAAATAAAGCTTATGAGAAATATTTGCCACAGGATTGTGCTGCGGCAACCCAAAATATTCTTCTTGCAGCTACAGCAAAAGGCTATGGATCGGTTTGGTGCGGTATTTATTCAAATGAAGAGAGAGCAGAAGCCATAGAAAAACTTTTTAATCTTCCTGAAAATATAAAAGCATTTTCTCTGGTTGTTATAGGAAGACCTAATGATAATCGTCCTCCAAAAAATGCATGGGAGCCTGAAAAGATTAAGTATGAGGTATGGAAATGATAAAACAGAGAGTAGCTAGTAGTTTAAACAAGATAGTTGAAAAATATTTGGCCAGAAAAGGCATAACTGAAAATTTAAGGTTCAACATAGAAGTTCCTCCTAAAAATATTGATGCTGATTTTGCTGTAAATGCTGCAATGCTTATAGCAAAGAAAATTAAGATAAATCCAAGCATTGTCGCTAGGGAGATTGCAGATATTATAATCAAAGAAATGCCTAAACTTATAGAAAAAGCCGAAGTATCAGGCGCAGGTTTTATTAATCTGCGCATTAAAAACGAGATCCTTTATAAAGAGCTTCTTACTATTTTAAAAGAGAATGATAAGTATGGCAGTTTGCCCGAAAATAACAAAGAAAAAATTATGGTGGAGTTTGTTTCGTCAAATCCTACTGGTCCTTTGCATATAGGTCACGGGCGTGGCGCAGCAATAGGCGACTCACTGTCAAGAGTATTAAAACATTTAGGATATGATGTAACCAAAGAATATTATTTAAATGATGTTGGAAACCAAATGCTTGTTTTGGCAAAGTCAACTGAAATCCGTTACAGACAGCTCAAAGGCGAAAAAATTGATTTTCCTGCAGATCATTATCAAGGTGACTATATCATTGATATAGCAGAACGCTTGATTGGCGAAGATAAAGATATAAACGAAATAGATTTTAGACGAGAAGCCGTAAAAGATATATTAAAAATAATAGAGGATGATTTAGAATCTTTTGACGTAGAGTTTGACAACTGGTTTTCTGAAGGCAAAATAGCCGCATATAAAGATCAAAACGGAAAAACAGAAGTTGATAAAACGTGCGAGTATCTTCTTTCAAAAGGTGATGCTTATGTAAAAGACGATGCTTTATGGCTTGCTTCAACAAAATTTGGCGATGATAAAGACAGAGTTTTAAAAAGAAGTGACGGTAGATATACATATCTTGCTTCAGATGTTGCATACCATAAAAATAAATTTGGAAGAGATTTTACAAGGCTTATAGATCTTTGGGGTGCCGATCATCACGGATATGTCGCAAGAGTAAAAGCCTGCATACAGATGCTTGGTTTTAACAAGGAAGCGTTAACTGTAATTCTTTATCAGTTTGTTTCTCTTGTGCGAAATGGGCGGCCTGTAGCAATGTCAACACGTACTGGAGAATTTATAACTTTAAAATCAGTTGTAGATGAAGTCGGAAGAGACGCCTGTAGATTCTTCTTTTTGCTGCGCACTCCCGATTCACAACTTGAATTTGATTTAGAACTTGCAAAAAAACAGTCAAGAGAAAATCCTGTTTTTTATGTTCAATATGTTAATGCAAGATGCAGTTCTATTATTAGAGAAAGTAAGAATAGTAAAAATGTTGTTTTAGATACGGAAAAAATAAATTTTAATTTGTTGAATTCTAAAGAAGAAAGAGATTTAATCAACAAGCTTTCGGCATTTTGCGATACCCTTGCTCTGTCTGAAAAGACCATGAGCCCTCATCATTTTACAACGTACTTAATAGAGCTTGCTGATATATATCACAAATTTTATGAAAAATGCCGTGTTTTATCGGATGATTTAAATCTTACTTCAGCAAGACTTAAACTTATTGAAGGAGTTATGATAATAATTCGCAACGGACTGAGCTTACTTGGCGTGTCAACACCTGACGAAATGTAAGTTATAACAGTTTTATGATCGATTAACTTATGTCGCAAGCAAGAGCCATAGTAACAGCCCACAAAATTGCTTAGGCTTAAAATCTGTTTTATCGAAAGATGAGATGTTAGCTTTCTGCACATAGCAAATGTAAACATCCGTGAAGTCTAATTACATTTGACAAAGGTGACAATAACGCATAGAATGCTTACATGGTTAGATGTTTTGTACATAAAATACAAAATAAATAGTGTAATGGGGAGATTTTACATGAAAAATCAGTAAAAGTAATAATTGCGATTGTATTATTTGGTCTTACCTTAAGCTCGTGTAAAAAGTGTCCTAAAGAAGCTGTGAATAGAAGTGCTCTAACTCTAGGGCTAGACCACCTCGACACCCTCGTCAACGCCCTTCCTTCCGCCACCACCAAGCCCGTCCTCGCCGTCGTCTCCAAAGCTCTTAAACACGCCAGCGGCGTTGTTAATAAAACCATCCCCGCTAACAGGGATGCCTTCGATATCGCCTATAACTTCAGCTGCGCCGCCGAACGCCCCGCCCGCGACGTCCGCGCGATGCCGCCTGCGACCATCACAATCTTATTTGCAAAAATTATCGTCAACGAAGTTGTTAATTTCCCTTCCAGTAACCGCTCCTATCATCATGACAACACAATCGTCACCACCTACGCATACGATGCCACCAAAAGCCTCGCCAACGTCGTCAGTAGCTCCGCTGCCTCCCTCCCGAAGCCACTCCCGTGTGCTGTGTGCCGAGGCTAAGCCGCCCGCACTGCCAACGAAGACGTCGCGCTGCCAACACCAACTACTCCCGCCGCATCGCCCGCTATATGTGTCGCCACCACCAAAGGTTCTCAAGCCGACACCGACGCCCTCACCGCCTGCGGCAACAGAACCGCCGCCAACTTAGCTACCGAAGCCGCCACCGCCAACCGTGCCTACATCGTCGCCAACGACCGTGTGTGCCGACGACCCTCGCCGAAGCCGCCACCTACGCCGCCCTCACCGCCCGCTATTCCGCCATCGCCCACGAACTTGTCAAAAAAGTCAGCAACTTAAAGGAGCTTTTTAAGAACCGAAAAAGTCAAAAAGACTAGAGCATTAGCTATAAAAGCCAACGGTCCTTGCGCTTACTACACGACTGCCTATTTTGCTGCATTTATTTGGGGACCGCGCAAGCTTTGATTCACATTGTCCTATTTGCATGCGAAATGCTCGAGGAGAGATTTCTATGACCATCTCAAGAAGAGAATACTCGGGGGATGTCACCACTAGTTTTGTTACGGTTGTATAGACTAGGAGAGATAGGAGTATTTTGTAGAGCAGGTACAAATAAGCTAAGATATAAAATACGTAGTCGTGCTAGCACATGCTTGCCTTGCACCTATTAGTATTCTAAAAATCCGAGGAGCGGGGAAGGTCTTTTGCGTAACTGTATTGTTCGAACAAAGTTGCCATTTGCCATCGTAAAGATATATTAAAAACAAAATACACAAAGCTAATAGGCTCCCCGCGCATGGTACTTGCGGTTGGTGTGGAGAATGTTGCAAGGGTTTTGTGTTTCAAAACCGTAAAATCTAAAAACACATACATAATAAAAAATGAAAAAAATATTTTTGACAGTATTTTCTGTTGTTTTGTTTGTTTCTATGGTTTTTGCCGATGTTTCTGTAACTCCTTACGGGGCAGCCGAAACAGTTTCGGGCAGTTGTTTTCTTTTGGAAGCAGATGGGGTAAAAATTATTATTGACTGTGGTTTATTTATGACTGATGAAAATTTAACAACTAAAACTACAGAGCTAAAAAATCTACAAGTTCAACCAGAGTTGATTAAAGCAGATGTTCTTTTTTTGACGCATGCCCATTTAGACCACAGCGGGAGGGTTCCCCTTTTGATACACAGAGGGTTTAAAGGTAAAATTTATTCTACTAAGGCTACGAAAGAACTCGCACTTGCACTTTTTAAGGATAGAAATGGGTTTAATTTAATAGAAAGAAAATGGTTTTGGTCTGAAAGCCAAATGAATAAAGCGCGACATTATAGCAATTCTGCTATAGCTCATTGGACAAAAGAATGTAAAAATGCAATAAGATCCACCGAATGTTCCGATGATGAAATTTTATTAAAAGATTTAGAGAAAAGAGAAAATATTAAATTTTTGTTATGTAAAGACTGCTGTAAAATTGAAACAAAAAAAATAAGCGAACAAGTTGTTGCAGTAGAATACAACAAAGATATTGACATCAAAAATAATGTCAAAGCAAAACTTATAAATGCTGGACATATTCCGGGTTCTGCAAGCTTGATTTTTAAAACAGCAGATAAAAAAGTTTTATTTTCAGGGGATATTGGCAGCGGCTATTCTAAATTTAACGGAAAGTTTGATGTCCCTGAGTCTGTTGATTTGATTTTTATGGAAGCCACTTACGGTGGCAGTGGCGACAGAAATAAAAATATTGCAACGCAATATAATCTTTTTAGAGAAGATTTAAAACAAGCGATTTCTTCAGGGAAAACTGTTTGGATACCAGCGCTTGCTTATAACAGAACCCAAAAAATTTTATATGAATTAAAACTTATGCAGGATGATGGCATTCTTCCAAAACAAATACCGATTTATTCAATATCTCCAAGCGCAAACAGCATAACGGCCTTATACCAAAAAGAAGTTTCTAAAGGAGGCCTACAGTCGCAGGCCAATGATTGGTTTTTAAAAGAAGTGTACGACAAAGCAACAATTCTCCCCAAAGATGCAAAACTAAAGATGACAAGAAACTATAATAAGCAGATGGTTTTGCTTTCTGCAAGCGGCGATATGGATAAAGGCAAATCAGAACAGCTTATGTATAAAATGCTTACAAGAAATGATGTTTTTGTAATGATAGTAAACTATGTAAACCCTAAAAGTAACGCAGGACTTGCGCTTCGAAATGAGAGAACAAAAGCAGGCATAAAAAGCGTTGCGGAAATAAAAAAATACGATGTTTTTTCAGACCATGCGGATTTATCCACATTGCAAAAATGGCTTTCAAAACAAAATAAAAATGTTGAAATATACATAATACATTCAAGCAAAAAACACACAAAGGATACAATACAACTCTTAAAAAAAGAAGGCTGGAAAAATGTAAGAAATACAGTAGTTGGCAATACTATAAATTAATACTTAAAGGCACATCTCATTTTTGTTTGATTCTTGCATTGACCATGTAAATTAAAAATTTTAAGAGGTAAATTGCAAATGAAAAAATCAGTGTTGGTTATTGTTTCAATGTTTGTTTTTTCAGGGGTAGCATTTTCAAGTGAAATTAATGTAAAGACGAGCTTTGGTTGCTTCAGGGAAATGGGATGGGATCATGAAATGAAAAACCTATTTATGGTACTATTACTCTAAAAAATGCTTGTGATTGTACAACTGAGTGGTTGTTTCCTCTAAATGATTCATTCAAATTAGGAGCAGGTTTGGGATACGCGTACACATGCCTAAGACCAGCAGAAACATATCTCCCTATTTATTTCACTATGCAGGTAAATCCTGTTTCATTAGCAGAAGGTGCTTTTTTATTAAAGGTAATCTTGGGTATGCGGGGTTTTTTGGTAACATAGAAAGAAGCTTGAAGACGGATACAATGTCTGGTTTTCGTTCTCTAAAAACAAAAGGTGGTTTGTATTATGCTTTGGGGGTAGGGTATGAATTTTCATCTCCGAAGGTTCCGGTAGGCTGGATACTAGGTGTAACATATAATCACTATACTTCTTCTATGTTGCATTCATTAGACCTCTTAATAACTAACATATAAAAGTACAATAGAAGTACTATGAAACAGAAAAAGAAAGCAGGTGGGTCGGGTGCGGAATGAGTTTAGTATTAATGGGAGTAAAGAAAGCATTTGATAAAACAAAGGATAGCAAGGAGGTAAGAAAAGATAGGGGCAAGTAGGTGAGCAAAGAGAAAATTGAGTATAGAGAATATTGTAAAGATGATGTTTGAATACTTTAGGGCAATACCCAAACATATTGTCACTAGAGACAGCTACAACGTCAGCAAAAGTTGTGGATATAGACATAGAGTATGCACAAGAAGCATTAATGAGTAGTGGGGAATATACTAGATGGGAATAGGTATTGATAAACAAAGCGCTAGAAGTAGCAGTAGTAGTGATTATGCTAGAGATTGATACAAAGACCTAAAAAAACAGCGAAAGTGGCGAAAGCGAAAAGAATAATAGACATACAATAACCGTTGGTAGTAGTTAAATCAAAAGTGGTTTAGCGAAAAGAATA
>BNVZ01000002.1 GCA_025998475.1 Endomicrobiia bacterium
TCGCTGTTTTTTTAGGTCTTTGTATCAATCTCTAGCATAATCACTGCTACTTCTACTTCTAGCGCTTTGTTTATCAATACCTATTCCCATCTAGTGCATATTCCCCACTATTATTAATACTTCTTCTTACGTACCCTATGTCTATATCCACAACTTTTGCTGACATTGTAACTCTCTCTTGTGGCAATATGTTCGGGTATTGCTCTAAAGTATTCAAACATCATCTTTACCATCTTCTCTATACTCAATTTTCTCTTTGCTCGCCTACTTGCCCTATCTTTTCTTACTTCCTTGCTATCCTTACTGTTTTGTCAAATGTCCCTTTCTTTACTTCCATTAATACTAAACCCATTCCATCTGACACGCCTGCCTTCTTTTTCTGTTTCATAGTACTTCTATTGTACTTTTATATGTTAGTTATTAAGAGGTCTAATAAAGACATTTTATAAACGAAGAAACAAAACTTACTGTAAAATCTTTGAAGTAATAGGGAGAGCTAAAACGGTCAAGTAAAGAGTAATCCAAGCTCAAACAATGATGCCTCAGATGTCGCAGCCGCGGTAGTGGCGCAGAGATATAGACAAAAGCAGCAGTGGTGTGTGATATGGGTGGTGGGGAGATGAACAGTGATATGGTGAAGAGCTGATGGCAAGGTTTAGGCTTGAAGAGCTTGAAGGTTTTCCTATGCCGCTCCACCACCGGAGTATGTTGTTCGCAAAACAGTGGTAGGAGCAGAAGCGGATTTGAGCAGTTCAAGTCCAAGCTCAAGTAAGTCCAAGCAGTTCGGGTAGCACAAGCAGTCTGGGTTCGAGTAGAGTTCAAGTTTAAGTTCGAGTAGCAGCGCAGACACAAGTGACGCAGATTCATGTGCGGTAGGTATTGTTCCGGTTTTGGTGTTGAAAACATAGAAAATATTTTTGCTTTCTATATTCAGCTGTTTAAAATAATTTCGGCAACTCTTTTGTTTACTCCGGAAATTCCCAACATTTTTCTAAAAGCAAGAAGTTCTTTAACTTTTGGCATATAATTTTCAGATCTTATCTGTTCTAATACCGAAATAGCAATTTTTTGCGGTTTTGCGTCAAACTGTATAAATTCAGGAACTACACTCTTATCAGCTAAAATGTTTACTATGGCTATATACTTTATCCTTATAATTGCCCTTATAAAAAAATAGTTAAAATACGATAATTTATACATCACAGCCATAGGAATTCCCATTAAAGCGTTTTCAAGACTTACTGTTCCAGATGGGCAAATTGCAAAATCTATAGTTTTTCTTTTATTAAAATCTCCAGAAATATCTAAATCTATATATTCCGGCAAAACGCAACTAATTTTTTTGTCAGCGCTAAACATTACAAATTTTGCATTTATTTTTTCTTTAAGTATTTTTGCAGTTTCAATAATTATCGGCAAATGATGTTTAATGGCACTTTTTCTACTACCTGGAAATAAACCTATAACAGGTGTGTTTGACAATATACCAAAACTTTGACTTTCAGGTACCATGTCTATTAAAGGGTTTCCTACAAAAACAGCATCAACACCGTTATCTTTGTACAACTTTTCTTCAAACGGCAAAATTACAATCATTTTCTTTACAGTTTCGGCTAGTTTCTTTATTCTTCCGCTGCGAGACGCCCAAACCTGAGGACTTATATAGTAAAAAACAGGAATGTTCATTTTTCTTGCAAGATAGGCAATGTGTATATGAAAACCATAATAATCTACAAGTATAATTTTATCAGGATGATTTTTACTAAAATATTCTTCTAATTTTTTTAAAACTTTTCCTAGATAAAGCACTTGCTTTAGAGTTAAAATCCCAAAAGCGTTGATATTTACTATATCTTCAAGAAATTCATCAGCGGTAAATTTTAAATTATTGCCGCCTACTGCAGAAATGTGACATGAAGGACTAATTTTTTTTATTTCTTTTATGAGATTTGCGGCATGTATTTCTCCAGACAAATCGCCGGCAGAAATGAAGATTCTATCATTTGCCATTAAAACACCATATTTTTTAGAATGTTGATAGCCAACTCAACAGCGTCCCTGCCCTGTTCGCCTGAGACCAAAGGTTTTTTACCTTCCATTACATTTGTTAAAAAATTGTCTAATTCATAAAAAAGGGGTTCATTTGATGGAAGTTTAGGTTTTTTAATATCTATATCAAGAAGAGAAGTCATTTTTTCTTTTCTTTTTTTCTTTGTATAAACTTTAAGGCTTTTTCCTGCATAATCTATAGATACATAACTGTCCGACTGGAAAATTCTTATTTTTCTATATTTTCCAAGCGTTACTCGACTTGCAGACACATCAGCCACACAACCATTTGCATATTTTAATCTAACCTTAGCAATATCTTCGGTATTAGAAAGTATTTTTGCCCCGTGAGCCTCAACCGAAACAACCTTATCCTTTACAAGATAAAATAAAATATCTAGATCGTGTATCATTAAATCAAGCACCACACCTATATGACTTGTTCTCGAATCATAAGGCCCAAGTCTGTTAACTTCAACAAACTTTGGACTGTTTATAAACGGTGCCGCTGCAATAACTGCAGGATTAAATCTTTCTACATGGCCAACCTGTAAAACTAAATTTCTATCTTTTGCTATTTCTATCAGCTCCTCAGCTTCTCGAACATTTAAAGTAAAAGGCTTTTCGACAAGACAGTATACGCCGTTTTGCAAAAGATGTTTTGCAACCTTATAATGGCACATAGTAGGGACAGAAATTACCACAGCATCAACTTTTCCTATAAGCTCATTATAATCTGTTAAATAATTTGTCTTATTTGCTTTTGCAATCTTTACGGCTCTTTTTTCATCTGTATCAACGACATATTCAAGTTTAGAATTAGAGTGCTGTCCTAAAATTCTTGCATGATGCTGTCCTAAAGATCCTACTCCGATCACGGCTGTTCTTATATTCATTTTTGTAACTCTTTATAACTTTGATTATCTTGTAAATATCGGCTTTTAAAAGTGATTGGTGAACAGGAAGAGATACTACCTCTTGCACGATTTTTTCTGCTTCTTTACATAACCCAACTTCGTATCCAAGTTGTTTATAGAACGACTGATTGTATATTACTGAACTGTAATATATCCCGCTTCCTATGCCCTTAGCTGCAAGATACTTAATAAATTCTTCTCTTTGAGAGGGTGAAACTCTTATCGTATATTGGTGAAAAACATGTCTAGAGTTTTTTGGAATACAAGGAATTTGCAAGAAATCCAAATCTTTAAAAGCTTCATTATACTCCTGTGCATTTGCAATTCTTTTTGATATCCAATTTTCAAGCTGCTCAAGCTGCGCTATGCCTATTGCTGCAGCAAGATTTGCAAGTCTGTAGTTGTATCCCAAAACAGTATGAGCAGAATGACCGTCCCTGCCGTGGTTTATAACCTGTCTTGCATATTTATCGAATTTCGCATCATTTGTCAGTATAATTCCGCCTTCGCCTGTCATCATATTTTTTGTAGCATAAAACGAGAACGCTGACGCATCGCCGAAAGAACCTACTTTTTTATTTTTAAATTCTGCCCCGTGAGCTTGACATGAATCTTCTATAAGTTTAAATTTATACTTTTGCTTGAGTTCAAGGATTGCATCCATATCGCACGGAAGTCCGTATAAATGAACTATCAAAACAGCCTTCACATTCTTTTCTTTTTTCAATATTTTTTCAAGTTCGACAGGATTTATGTTAAATGTTTTTGGATCAATATCGGCAAAAATTGGCTTTGCATTGCAAAAAAGAATAGAATTCGCGGTTGCTATAAACGAGAAAGGAGTTGTAACAACTTTGTCTCCGGACTTAACCCCACACATCAAAAGAGCCGTATGAAGAGACGTTGTTCCGTTTACGCTTGCAATACCAAACTTTGCGCCAGAATATTTTGCGAAAGATTGCTCAAACTGCGTAACATATTTCCCGCTTGCAAGAATTCTTGAATCTAGAACCTCTTTTATTAATTGTCGTTCTTTCTTTCCAATAACTGGATGTGCTACGTTTATCATTTTTTTCTTCTTTAAATTTGATTTCAACATGGTGCTTTAATATTACATAACTTGCCGTCATCGAAAAATAGAGCCTGATGCCTACTTTTTGCCATGTCTTCTAATTCCTTATGTTTTCTTTATATACCGAGTATAGTTACCCCTGCTCTTTTTGCTTTCTCTATAATTTCATCTTTATTTAACATTAAAGTTACACCGGTTTCTATCGCTATTGCTCGTACCTTATTTTCTTTTAAAATATCAATAGTATTAGTACCTATCACAGGCACATCAAACCTAAAATCTTGATTTGGTTTTGCAACTTTAACAACTACTGAATTTTCTCCTCCAAGTTTATATGCACGCTTAATACATTCATCGGTACCCTCGATAGATTCAACAGCAAGAACAGATTTATCTTTTACTACAACAGTCTGTCCAATGTCAAAACCTGCCACGGCCTTTGCTATTTTATATCCAAACTCAATATCTTTACTTTCATCCGAAGAAAGTTTCTTTCCAGATATTAAACCTTTTGGAGCAAGTAAAGATGTTAAATAAACATGAGACGGTATTAAATGCATTCCATCTTTTTCAAACTCGTTTGCAATAGTTTTTAAAATGGTATCTGCCTTTTTATTGACCAAACTACCCATTACTTTAATAGCACGCCAATCCATACTAATAGCAGAATAAATTATACTGTGTTTTACCTGTCCTGCCATTATAATGGTTTTTACATTTTCATTTTTTAAAACATCTATAATTTTCTGAAACTTACCGACAGAAAGCCAATAAATCTTGTCGCAAATTCTTTCTAATTCGGGATTTGCCTCTTCTTTTAACGCAATACAAACAACCCTATTGCCCCTTTTTTTTATTTCTTGGGCAACTAAAAATGGAAATCTATTATTACCCGATATCAAACCTATACTTTCCATTTAACACTCTTAGCTTTGTCTTTTTTGATAATTTTTCGCTTTTTGTTTTGTCTACTTAGAGTTTAATCAGGTCTTGCTATCCCTCTTTTTGAATTTTTTATGAATTCAATTATTTCCTGTACATAAATAGACTTGCTCTGTTCTATTTTTGCCAAAGCATCTTGAATTAAAAGTTTAGACATAAAGAGCGTACGGTAAGCTTCTTTTACCGCAAAAATATCCTCTAACGGCATTTTTCTCCTTTTCATACCTACTAAATTCAGACCGACAAGTCTTGCTCTGTACCCGGCGCATAAAGCATACGGAATTATATCCATAGTAACAGCAGCTCCAACGCCTGTCATTGTCCCCTTCCCGATATTTGTAAATTGATGAATGCCAACAAGTCCGCTAATAAAAGCACCATCCCCTATTTTAGCATGCCCCGCAGCGACAGAACAATTAGCCATAACAACATTATCTCCAACCCGACAATCGTGAGCAATGTGTGATGATATCATAAAATAACAATTTTTACCGATTATTGTCTTTTTTGTACCTCTGTTAAAAGTTACAAACTCTCTAATCACAGTGCCGTTGCCAACATAAACTTTTGAGGGTTCGTTATTATAACTTAAATCCTGAGGAGGCGTACCTATCGAAGCTGAATTATAAATTTTACAGTTCTTGCCAATTTCAGCATACTCTATGTAAGCATTTGAACCTACTGTTGTGCCTTCGCCAATTACCACGTCTTTGCCTATCACGGTATAAGCGCCAATTTCTACGTTATTTCCAATAACAGCAGTCTTATCAATTATAGCAGTCTGATGCATCATATAAATCTCCCATGTATTATTTTTTACTTGGGTCTTGCAATTCCTCTTTGAGAATTCCTTACAAAAGTTGTTATATCTTCAATATAAGGGGATGTTAAATCTCCTAGTTTTATAATCGCATCTTCTAAAGTCAATTTCGACATAAATAAAGTTCTATAAGCCATCTTTATATTTTCAATTTCTGAAAGTTTTATTTTTTTTCTCTTAAGACCCATAAGGTTTAACCCCATAAGAGTTGCCCTGTCGCCATGAGCTGTTACATAAGGTATAATATCCATACTCACCATTGCACCCGCAGCAACCATTGCAGAATTCCCAATTTTACAAAATTGATGTACGCCTATACTTGCGCTTAAAATTGCACTATTGCCTATTTCAACATGTCCTGCAAGTCCCGTTGAGTAGCCGATTATAGCACCATCACCTATCGTGCAGTCATGCGCTATATGAGCACACGACATAATCAAACAATTTTTACCAACAATGGTTTGGCCTGCAGCCGCAGTACCTCTATTTAAAGTAACACATTCTCTGATTGTAGTACCATCTCCGACAATAACTTTTGTTTTTTCACCATGATATTTTAAATCTTGAGGGCGTTTGCCTATTGATGCAAAATTAAAAATCTCACAATTACTGCCAATTTCAGAATACTCAATTACCGACTGCCCATGTATTTTAGTTCCGCTTTTTACAATCGTTTCAGATCCTATGATAACATACGGTCCTATTTCGACATTTTCTTCAATAACTGCGCTTTCATCAATTACAGCTGTTTGATGTACCATATAACAGCATCCCTTACTAAAATATTGTGCTTTCATTTATAGTTTTCTTAAATGGTGAACATTCTATTGTTTGCCAACAAGGATAAACGCAAATTCAGCTTCTGCCGTTAACTTTCCGTTAATATAAGCTTTACCTTTCATTTTACCGCACATTCTTCCGTCTTTTACTATTTCTACATGCAATTCAAGCATATCACCCGGCTTTACAGGTCTGCGAAACTTTGCTTTATCTATGGACATAAAATAAGCAAGATATCCTTGCGTTTTAGGTCTTGAAAGAAACATAACACAAGAAGTCTGCGCCATTGCTTCAATAATTAAAACTCCGGGCATTATAGGTGCCCCCGGAAAATGCCCCTGAAAAAAATCTTCATTACCGCTAACACACTTATATCCTACAGCTTTTTTTGGAGTTTCCGTATCTATTTTTACTTTATCTATCATCAAAAATGGATGCCTGTGAGGTATATATTTTAAAATCTCTTCATGATTTAAGATTCTTTCTGTTTCTGTTTGTTGTGTATTATTATCCGAATACTCTTCCGCATCTTTATCTTTTTCGATAACAGCTTTCTTCAAAAATTCCTTTAAAAAACTTATATTATTTTGATGTCCTGGTTTATCGGCAACAATCCTAGCTTTTATGGGCTTGCTGGCCAAATATAAATCGCCTATCAAATCTAAAATTTTATGTCTCACGAATTCATCGCTGTAACGCAATGGTTCTTTATTACGTATACCATCCAAACCTATAACTATTGCATTATCCATAGATCCGCCTAAAGCGAGTCCATTCTTTTGGAGAGACTCTATTTCATAGTCGAAACAAAATGTTTTGGCGGAAGCAATACAATTTAAATAATCATCTTTATTTAAATTTTTTATAGTCATTTGCTGAAACTTTAAAAAGGGATGATCAAAACCTATAGTACACTCTATTTCAAGATGATCTGATGGATAAGCTGATATTTTTGTTTTTCCTGATTCAAAGTGAACAGGTTCTTTGATAGTATAGTATTCTTTAGGAGTATTGAATTCTTTCATCCCCCCACTCAAAATGGTTTCTGCAAATATTTTTGAACCACCATCCAAAATAGGTGGCTCATTATTGTTTATTTCTATAATTAAATTATCAATCCCAAGAGCAAAACACGCAGACATTATATGCTCAATAGTATGAACACGTACGCCATTCTTTTCTATAACACTTCCTCTTATGGCCAAATCTACAACGGCATTAGACCAAATAGCTTCAATTTCATGCTTCTCTTGCAAATCTGTTCTTATAAATCTAATACCATAACCTGCATGAGGAGCTGGTTTAAAAGTTACCATGTTCTTATTACCAGTATGAAGACCCACGCCATCAACTGAAACCTCTTTTGAAATAGTCGTTTGATTTGCCATGTTAACTGTGCTTATCCTCCAAAGCTTTTTTAATTTTTTTTAGATCTTGATACATATCAGGTAATTTTCTCATTAAAGTTCTTATCTTTATACTTTGTTTAATATTAGCCATAGGGTTGCCACCTATTTGCTCATTATCTTGAATATTTCCTGAAATACCTGACTGGCTTGCAATAGTAACGTTATTTCCTATTTTTAAATGCCCCGCGAGTCCTGTCTGTCCACCTACGATAACGTTGTTCCCCAAATGTGTTGATCCGGATATTCCCGTCTGCGCAACAATTATACAATTTTCGCCAATGGTAACATTGTGAGCTATCTGAACAAGGTTATCTATTTTTGTACCGCTTCCTATTTTTGTAGCACCGGTAGTGGCTCTGTCGATTGTAGTATTTGCGCCAATTTCAACATCATCGCCTATCTCAACATGTCCTATATGCGGAACTTTTTGCGCTTTGCCTTCAATAGAAACAAAACCAAAACCATCACCGCCTATAACAACACCGGGCTGAATAATAATTCTGTTGCCAATTACTGTATTTTCCCTTATAACAACATTGGGATACACAAGACAATCTTTACCAATTTTTACACTTTTACCTATATAAACATTAGGAAATATTCTTGCATCGTCCCCGATTTCAACTCCTGATTCAATTACAACATTATGTCCAATATAGGTGCCCTTACCTACTTTCGCATTACCTGCTATAAAAACCGACTTATGCACATTTTTTTCTATTAGACATAATTGTTCTTTCTCGATAATAGAAAGTACTTTAGTATAAGCGTATTGAGGATTTGAAACTTTTATAATATTTTTATCTTGAAACTTTGAAATATCAGTATCGTCCGCAACAAAAATTATACCAGCCTCAGTCTTTAGCGCCTCAGTAAAATATTTCAAATTTCCCAGAAAAGAAATTTCATTTTTTTTTGCTTCAGAAATATCGTTAGCACCCGTTAAAATAATATTTTTATCCCCGATAAGCTCACCTTCAACAATCACTGCAAGTTCTGATGCCGTAAGTTTCATTTATATGTCCTTTGCCATTTTATAACCTCATCCGCAGTATCTTTAAGAGTTTTTGGATGCGAACCGAGTACTTTCTTGAAGAATTCTTCCAAAAATACTTCTGTAAACCTTCAATAGCACCTATTTTAACTGCTTTACTTGAAAGAAAAATAGAATTTCAAATCTCTTTTTTTAGAATCGAAATGATTGAACCCCCATGCAGCATCAAATCTGATAGGGCCAAACGGAGTCATAATTCTTATTCCAAAACCCAATGAGGAATGCAAATTATTGTTTTTTGATCTCATCTTTAAATTCATATCTTTCCAATCATCCCAAATACCTCCAATGTCAGAGAACATAATACCTTGAATAATAGTTTTGTCATCTTGCGAAAGAGATAGAGGAAATTTGTATTCAATATTCATTAGCCCTTTAATTCTACCGCCATTATCAGGACCTATTTCACCTTTTTCATCATAACCTTTCACGAAGTTCAAATTATCAAACCTCTCATTAATAGGAACTTGTATCTGGTTTCCATAAGACATAATCACACGTCCTTCTATATTAATGCTTAATACAAGTTTCCAAAATGTAGGAAAATACCAAGTTGTTTTTCCACCTAATTTGAAAAAATTTACATCTCCAACCAAAAGACTACTAGCTAACTGTGCGTCCAAGCGACTCAAGTTGCCTGTTGAAGGATCAAGATGATAATCTCTTGAGTCGTATACACCATCTCCAAGAATACTGGATATATTTGTTTTATCTTTTGGTTTTTGCAGACCATAATAATTATTTATCATACTTTTTGCTTTTTCTTTTATATCAAAAAATCTAACATGCTCAAATTTATACCCGCCTGAAAAACTTAAGTTTTCGTCTACTCTATGTCCTATTTTACATTCGGCGCCATGTGTTCCTACTCTATAAGTGTCAGTTTCATTCTTAATATCTTTTTCTTCATTACTATAAGAATATCCCAAAGATAAACTCGCGTTTTTGTTTAAAATCCATGGCTCTCCCCAACTTAACCCATAAGTTTGGTCTTTTTTGCCCCATTGAACATACGCAACAGCTGTTTGCCCCCGCTCAAGTAAGTTCTTATGTTCAAACTGCAACCCTCCAGAAAGACCACTCGAGGAACTAAATCCTGTTCCAATGTTAGCGGAAACATTCACCGCACCCGATTTTACAATATCTAAATTTAAATCCACAGTATCAGGCTTTCCTGCAACAGTGTCCTGCTTACATTCGACAACTTCAATAAAACCTAAATTGTAGAGTTTTTGTATGCTTCTGGCAAGTTTATTGGCCTCCAATAAATCACCTTGTTTTAAAAGAAGCTCTCTCTCTATAAAGTTCCTTTCTGTTGTACTCTCAAGCCCGTATATATTAATACTACCGACATAAACAGGATGATTTTCCTGTATCGAAAAATTAATATCAACAGTACCATTTGTTGCATCTTTATTAGGATAATTATGATCTATATTGACATGAAGATATCCTCTATTGGCATAGAAATCATGAATATTACCCTTAGTCTTGTAAATTTTATCATCGTTTAAAGTCTGTTTTTTTTTAAGTTTAATCAGCTCTTTAATTTTCTTGTCATCAACACTAAGATTACCACTATGAGTTATTTTACCTATTTTATACTTACTGCCTTCACTGATATTCAAAGTTAAAAATACTTTTGTTTTTTCTTTGTTATATATAATAGGCGAAGAAACAATCCTACAATCCATAAATCCCTCCCCTTTATAGAATTCTTCTATTTTGGATTTATCTTCTTCAAGAAGTTCTTCTGAATATGCTTTTCCCTTTCTTATTTTTTTCATAAGACCAAGAATTTTCTCTTTTTTAAAAGAAGTAACACCTTTAATACCAACTTCTCCTACACAAGTTTGACGGTTTTCTGTTATAAGGAACGTTACTGTCACTTTATTCGTATCCAAGTTATCCGTAGGGTAGCCTTGAATATGACAGTCACTATAAGCGTTATCTTTGTAGAGCTTTGATATCTTTTTCTTTGTTTCATCAAATTTCAAATTATCGTAATATTCTCCTTCTTTTAATGAACTTATACCTTTAAGCTTTCTTGTAGGAAATCCTTTATTACCCTTAAAAATAATAGTGCCTATTTTGTAACGTTTTTCAACAACTGTAAAAGTAAGTACTCTCTTATCTTTATCATAAGAAAATTCAACATTTTCGATAAAATCGAGCGACATTATAGCGCCGACATCTTTTCTTACCGCATCTACTGAATAAGGCTTGCCTTTCTTGAGTTTAGCAGCACGCAAAATTCTTTCTGGCCTTACCTTACGAAAATTCCCTTTGACCTCAACCTTTGTTATCACATCACTCTCTGCGGCACACATGTACGAAGCAAAGAACATCATAAAAAACACTAAAGCCCAACGAATTTTCATTAAAAACTCCTAGTTGTAATATAATTGATGTAAACCTTGCGCCCGTGTTTTACTAAAAACTGCATAAGAATTCAACACAACGCAGAACCTCGTCAGGCAAAACGCATGAAAAAAGTTTCTCAAGGCAACTGGTTTTAGGCTTAAGCAAATTTCATAGACTGCAATTTGATACTGCCTGTGGCAATCAAAAATCAAAAAAAAGCTTTCATACGTTTGCCGTGATGGTCTCATAATACATCTAACACGTCAATATCTTCTTTGGGCTGTTTTTTTAGAAGATGAATTAGTTGGCAAAATTAAAAGCAACATGTGAATTTACAAATAAGCTGCAGACCATGGCTGCTAATACAAAAAATAACTCCTTTATTTTTGAACTCTTCTGTTATTTTTTTCCCATATGATACGTATGCCTTCTAATGTCAGGTTAGGCAAAATAACCTTTATTTCTTTTATCTCACTAAGTATCAAGCCTGCCAAACCACCTGTGGCAATTATATGGTTTACTTTTATTTCTTTTTTTATCCTTGAGATAAGTTCTTTTACAAGTCCTACATAACCAAAGTAAAGACCTGACTGAATACATTCTACAGTCGTCGTGCCTATCGACTTGAAAGGTTTTTTCATCTCTACTTGCGGAAGTTGCGCCGTTTTTAAACTTAAAGCCTGCGCTGAAATCACTGGTCCCGGAGCTATCATCCCACCAACATATCTTCCTTTTAAATCTATACAATCAAATGTTGTCGCAGTGCCAAAATCAATAACAACACAACCGCCGCCGTAAATAGAATATGCGGCAACAACATCTGCAATTCTATCAGCTCCTGCCTCTTTTGGATTTCCAGTCGCAAAAATTAAATCTCCTGAATTTTTATAACTTACAAAAAATGTTTTTTTATTAAAACATCTCTTTATTAACTCTTCAAAAACAGAATTTAAAGATGGGACAACACTTGCAACAGCAACATTACTTATTTTTTTTGCGTCATATCCCAAACAAAAAAACATATTCATGAGCATTGTTGCATATTCGTCTGAAGTTTGTCCATTTATTGTCGACATTCTCCAAACCTTTAAAGGATTAGGTAAAACCTTTCCATTTTCATCATCAAATAAACCAACAGTTGTATTTGTGTTCCCTATGTCGAGCGCCAAAAACATGGTACCCTGTACCCTTTATTAAAATTAAAGCCACTTTGCTTTCAACTATGCTTTAAAATATTATTGCCTAAGCTGTCTATTGCAACAATCAGCGGCATATCTTTAACTTTAAGTTTGTAAACCGCTTCAGGTCCCAAATCTTCAAAAGCAATCAATTCTGCTTTTTGTACTGTCTTGGAAATAAGAGCCGCAACACCACCTGTAGCTACAAGATATGCAGAGTTATTTAATTTTATAAAATTAACCACTTCATCAGATCTGTTGCCTTTGCCTATTAAGATTTTTACACCACCTTTTAAAATTCTTGCCGTAAAAATATCCATTCTTGAAGATGTTGTCGGGCCGCATGCTCCGATTACTGCCCCATGCCTTGCAGGTGTAGGTCCACAATAGTAAATTGCAGCGTTTTTTAGATCAAAAGGCAATTCTTTCCCGCAGTCTAGCATATCTATGATTCTTTTATGAGCAGTATCCCTTGCTGTATAAATAGTTCCGCTAAACAAAATTTTTTGCCCTGCCTTTAGAGCTTTGATATTTAAAACCAAGTCTTGTAAATTTGTTTTCATATTATAACCATTTTTCTTCTGCAAGAATGACACTGAATACTTACAGCAACAGGGAGAGAAGCTATATGCGTAGGCTTTGTTTCAATAAAAACAGCTAAAGCCGTAGTCTTGCCACCCATGCCCATAGGACCAATATTTAATTTGTTTATATTAGTCAATAATTCATGTTCTTTGCCTGCGTAAAAATCATTTTTATTTTTACTTACTGTTTCACGAAGCAATGCTTTTTTTGCCAAAAGACCTACAGACGCAAAGTCGCCACCTATACCAACCCCTACAACTAAAGGAGGACATGCATCTACGCATTTATCATTTATAACACCTAAAACAAACTCTTCTACGCCTTTCCATCCGTCTGACGGAACAAGCATTTTTAACGCGCTTGCATTTTCACTTCCGCCGCCTTTAGGCAAGAAAGTAATTTCTATTTTATCACCAGGAACTATATCAACATAAATATTTGCCGGAGTGTTGCTTTGAGTATTTTTTCTCTCAAGTGGATCAGAAACAATAGATTTACGCAAATAATTATTTACGTATCCTAAAGAAACGCCTTCGTTTATAGCATCATAAATATTTCCATCTTCAATATACACATCTTGCCCTAACTTAATAAAAAAATTTGCAGTCCCCGTGTCCTGACATAAAGGAAACTGTTCACTCTTTGCGATATCTGCATTCTCAATAATTTCTTCTAAAATATCTTTTGCAATACCGGTCTCCAAAACAACACTCTGTCTTAAAGATTTCAAAATATCTTCAGGAAGTTCAAAGTTTGTTTTAGCGCAAAGATTTTCTATTACATTGGTTATTGTTTCAGATTTTATCTTTCGCACTTTTTATATAACCTTTTTCCATCATTGTTTTTGTTATAGCTCTGCTTCTTTTTATTATTGTTTTTGCATCATCATAGATTTTATCATAACTTAATTTTTTAGCTGCGACTTTTTCCTTTAGAGCTTTTATGCCTATAGCTGCGGCAACTTTAGGGAAAATTTCCCAATCATTCATAGTAGGAAGAATTTTATCAGGTCTTATATTGCTGTCATCTATGCAAGATGCAAGCTCTGTAGCAGCTGTTATACACATAGTATCGGTTATGGTAGAAGCTCTCACATCAAGAGCTCCGCGAAAAACTCCCGGAAAGCCCAAAGAGTTATTGACCTGATTTGCAAAATCACTTCTTCCTGTAGCAACTACTGCAGCACCAGCCTCTTTTGCTTCCCAAGGCCAAATTTCAGGCGTTGGATTTGCGCATGCAAAAACTATTGGATTTTTGCCCATTGCCTGTATCCATTCTTTCTTTATCACTCCAGGTCCCGGCGCAGACAATGCGATAACAGCATCAGCGTTTTCCATAGCTTCTTTAATTCTACCTCGAACATCATTCGCATTTGTATCAACAGCAAGCAACCATTGTTCGGGACTATTTTTTAAATCAAACCGTTCTTTATGCAAAGTTCCATTTATGTCAGACATAATTATATTTGCAGGATTTGCTCCGTAAAGAATCAAAAGTCTTGCTATGCAGATATTTGCAGCTCCTGCCCCTACCATAGCAATTTTAACTTTACCTATTTTTTTACCTACAACTTTCAAAGCATTTATAAACCCTGCGAGTGTTACAAGTGCTGTTCCTTGTTGATCGTCATGCCATACAGGTATGCGGCATTCTTTTCTTAAAGTGTTTAAGATTGGGAAACATTTTGGCTGCGAAATATCTTCTAAATTTACACCTCCAAAAGACGGCTGTAATATTTTTACGGTTTGTATTATCTCTTTTTCGTCTTTTGTTTCAAGACATATAGGATAAGCGTCAACGCCACCAAGATATTTGTATAAAAGAGCTTTCCCCTCCATAACCGGCATTCCTGCCTCAGGTCCTATATCTCCAAGACCCAAAACCCTTGTACCGTCACTTACTACAGCAACGCTGTTCCATTTGTTTGTATATTCATACACAAGTTCAGGATTTTTATAAATATCAGTGCATACCGCTGCAACTCCCGGGCTATACCATATTGAAAAATCATCTAAACTTTTAACTCTGCACTTTGGAACAATCTCAATTTTACCACGGTAGAAAGGATGTAGTTTTCTCGCAATCCTAGATGGTTCTTGAGATGCCTTTAGAAGTTTTTTTTCATTAACTTTTTTTTGTTCTGTCACATTATTTTCCCATTCAAGCATTTTAATATTTTTTCAAAAAACCGTTAAAATAAAAAGCCTTTAATACGAATACGCAAAGCTTTTTGCCTTGTCAAAACATTTAAGTTAAATGATTTCGACATCACCTCCTACATCAAACAAATGAGCTTTTGACAAATTGAATTTTTGTAACTACTCGAAGGCAACAGCTGACCATAGCAAGTTCTAGAAAGCATACTATATCCACTCTTTACAACAGTATCAACGAAGAAGCGTATTTTAGCAAATTGCTCCTACGCCTATAGTATTTGTAAATGCCCGGACACCTTGTTGTTATGGTTTTCTCTCTCATATGTTCTATCATAGGTCTGCCTAAAAACTTTAGTACATCACTGCTATCCTGAACTTGTTTAGATATTCAACAGACCTCTTGCACAACTAAGTGTTAAATTCAAAATTACAAATACCTGAAACTCAAGTTAAATCGCAGTCCAAAGGGTCTTTTACGGTTTCTATATCTATTCCGTACTATTTTAAACCTTTTAACAAATACTTTATTGTTTCTGTGACGAAATAACTAAAAACAATGCTAATTTAATAGTAAACACAAAAATCCACAAAAATCATGGGTTTTTAATACTTTCCTTACGCTCTTGCTTTGTGTTTTGTATCTGCATCCAGCGTCATTGTACATTTTTTTAGTCCAATAGTCCAATTTGCCTTTTCTTCCTTTTGCTGGTCTTTATATCTTTGTCATCTTTTGAAATTCTTTGCTCTTTTCCTTCATTTTCGTTTGTTTTCATGGTTATTATATGTTATTGTTATTGTCCAAGTATTAGAAGGACGCCAATGATAAATATGATTTGCCTAAAAACTCTTCGCAAAGCCCTTGTCAATTCTTAAACTTGTTCTGGTAGCTAGCGTTGTTTTTATGGCAAAATGCCTAAAACTTGGAATAATAATGAAAATACTAGATACTGTAAATAATCCTCAAGATTTAAAAAATATAAAAAAAGAAAATCTCCCTGTTCTTGCAAAAGAAATAAGGGAAGAAATAATAAATACAATTTCAAAGAACGGAGGGCACTTAGCTTCGAGCCTCGGGGTTGTTGATTTAACAATTGCGATGCACTATGTTTTTAATTGTCCTAACGATAAAATAATTTGGGACGTGGGACATCAATCCTACGCTCATAAAATTCTTACCGAAAGAAAAACTGAATTTAAAACTATAAGAACACATAATGGCTTAAGCGGATTTCCGAAAAGATATGAGTCTGAATACGACGCGTTCGGCGTTGGACATTCTTCGACTTCAATATCTGCAGCTTTAGGATTTGCAATCGCAAGAGATTTAAAAAAAGAAGATCATAAAATAGTTGCCGTTATAGGAGACGGCTCAATGACTGCTGGGCTTGCTTTTGAAGGTTTGCAGAATGCGGGGCATTTAAAAAAAGATATGCTTGTTATATTAAATGATAATGAGATGTTTATTTCACAGAAAGTTGGAGCAGTCGCGGGATATTTTGCAAAACTTTTAACTGCTGGTATGGCAAGGAAGGTTGAAGAAAAAATCGTAAAAACGATAAGTAGATTTCATGGTTTTGGATCACCAATTAGAAAGTTCATAAAAAGAATAAAAGTTATGCTCTTCCCAGGCATGCTTTTTGAAGAAATGGGCTTTACATACATTGGACCTGTTCAGGGTCATGATATAAAGAATTTAACAATTATTTTAGAAAATCTTAGAGATATGAAAGGACCTGTTTTGCTTCATGCTATTACAAAAAAAGGTAAAGGATATGCTCCGGCTGAAGAAGATCCTGTAAAATTTCATGGTGTTGGAAAATTTGATGTCGAAACTGGAAGTACAGTAAAAAATGAAACTATTACGTACACAAAAGTTTTTTCTGATACGCTTATAAAATTAGCAAATGCGGATAAAAAAATAGTGGCAATAACTGCGGCTATGTCAGAGGGGACAGGTCTTGATAAATTTGCCAAAAATTTTCCTGACAGATATTTTGATGTTGGCATTGCTGAGGGGCATGCTGTGACTTTTGCAGCAGCAATGGCTGCCGCTGGCATGAGGCCTGTATGTGCGATATATTCAACTTTTATGCAAAGAGCGATTGACAATGTTATACATGACGTTGCTTTGCAGAATCTTCCTGTTGTTTTTGCCTTAGACAGAGCTGGGCTTGTTGGAGAGGACGGCGAGACACATCATGGTGTTTTCGATTTATCGTATTTAAACTATATTCCAAATCTAATTATTATGTCTCCATCTAATGAAAATGAATTGCAGCGCATGCTCAAAACTGCATTAAACGCAAATAAACCGTGCGTTATAAGATATCCAAGGGGTGATGTCGGTATTAAAGTAGATATATCGACGCATATATTGCAAATTGGCAAAGCTATTATTTTAAGAGAAGGCAAAGATATTTGTTTCTTGGCCATAGGTAATCATGTCAATACATGTTTAAAAGCTGCGGAATTACTTGCAATAAAAAATATAGATGCTTCTGTTGTAAATATGAGATTTATAAAACCTCTTGACAGCGACACCATAAACGAAATGCTTTCAAAAACCAAAAAATTTATTACAGTTGAAGAAAACTCTTTAATAGGCGGCTTTGGTGAAAACGTAAGATCCTTTTTATATGGTAGCGGCGCTGTTGTTGAGAGCATGGGTCTCCCGGATAAATTTATAGAGCATGGAAGTCTAAAAGTTTTAAGAAAAAAGTATGGTTTAACAGCTGAAGATATAGCCAAGAAAGCCTTAAAGTTGCTTGACCGTACACAACGCGAAGAGGAGAATAATTTTGGAATTAATATTTGAGAGAGTTTTTCATTTCTTGTTTTATGTTACAAATTCTTATGGTTGGGCAATTCTGCTCATATCTGTGCTAATTTCTGCTATATTAATGCCTTTCTATCATATCACGAATATTTTAGAGGGTAGGGAGAAAACAATTCATTTAAAGTTGCAACCATACATTTCAAGAATAAATAAAATTAAGAATGCGCAGACTAAGCATAAGCACTTGTTAAAATTGTATAAGTCGTATAACTATTCGCCGATTATGTCGTTGCGATCGTTGTCGTCTTTAGCAATACAAGTTCCATTTTTTATTGTTGCCTATCAAACACTAAGTAAGATCCTGATTGATAATCCGTATAATTCGGATATGTCTTTTTTGTTTATAAAAAACTTAGGATTACAAGATAACTTAATAGGTGGAGTAAATTTACTACCGATTCTGATGACGCTAATCAATATACTAGCCGTGATGTGCATGACTTCCTTTCCAAAAGAAAAAAGAAAGAGCTATGCTATAGCTGTTTTCTTTCTGATTTTTCTGTATATGTCTCCAGCAGGGCTTGTTTTGTATTGGACATCTAATAATCTCATTAACTTGTTTCGGTATTTGTTTATTTATTTGAAAGATAAAAGACTTCCGGCAATTAAACATAGTTTGATAAGTTCCCTTTCACGTTTACTCAAAAACGCAGATCTCAGAGCCTTTCTACTGTTAATTGCTGTTTATTTTACAGCAAATGCGAAGGCGAATAATCTTGAATACAGTAACATCATAGCCATACCTTGGTATATTTTATTTATATTAAAGTTGTACAACTATAAAATCAAACCCTATATGACCAAAAATATAAAAATACAATTGTCATTGGTCATATTGTGTTTGGCCGTATCATGTTTTGTAAAAAGATGGGAAAAGACGCATTGGCTATTTGCTGCTTTAACGCTATTTGCAATGTACAACTATAAAAGTATAAAACTTGTCAAAATTAAAAAAATACTCAAATATCTAGCTCTGCCTGTTGTGGGTATGTTGTTCCCAGCTGTTTTGTATGTAAAAGCCAATGCGATATACATTAACGGATGCGGGTATATTAGCTATTTTTCAATATTCATTCTTATTGCCTGCTTTATCCCTCTGGTCGTATATGTGTACAACACTAATTATTCAATATCTAAAATTATAAAAATTTCTCTGTCTTTTATATTGGCTGCAATGCTTCCACCTTTGATTAGAAGTGTTATTAAATATACAGGCAGTTATCCTTGTGATTTTATATTTTTGTTATTTATACTTTATTTTATAGTTGATTTATTTTGGAAAAAGAAGAAAGTAATAATTATATTTCTATTGTCTGCTACGTTGTTTTCGGTTTTTTATAAAATTAATTTGAATCCCGATAAAGACGCGGATAAAGTTGCCGCACAAGTTCCTGAAGAATTGTTAGCTATACCAATGAAAGACACTCCAACCGTATATCTTTTTATGTACGATTCATTTCCGCACAAAGAGTTAATTAATGAACTAGGTTTAGATAGAAGCGGATTGGATGCTTTACTTCGTGAATATCAATTCAAAGAGTATGATGTATATTCCCTTGCTTATCATACTATAGCAAGCATGGCGCAGGTTTTTAGTGTACAGAGAGATGATATTATGGATGGTAACGTTTGCAGAAAAATTATTGTTGGAAATAATCTAGTTAACTCCGTATTTAAGAGGCATGGTTACAATAACTTCGTTTCAGCTGACGATGATCATTGGGCATTTCCGAACATAACCTATTTTAAGAATTATAATATCATAAGTAATATGAACAAGAACAAGAGCAGTATTGATTTTGCGTTTTCTTTGCGTGTAATTTGTTCAATTATAAAAGGAAGCCTGAATACTGGAGTGCTATCATTAGAAGAAGGGAACAACTGTTTTAAACTTGCAAAATTTGCTAATCGTGGCGAGCACGAAAGAACTTTTGCTTGGGGTATGAGTGACTATCCTGGCCATTCATCTATTTCCGGCAAAGGGTTTGAACGAGAATTTAAACATTGGGAATCAAGGTACTATATGTCTATAGAAAATATGAAGAGAGATATGAAATTAGCGATTAGCAATAATCCTAGCGCTATAGTAATATTGATGAGCGATCATGGCCCGGTTTTGCTTGACGATGCTAGTAGAGGTTATCCATCATTAAAGGACGACCAAATAAAACCCATTCATTTTCGCGACATGTTCGGCGCGTTTATGGCAGTACGTTGGCCGGATAAAGAGAGGGCTGCGAAATACGATAAAGAATTCAATATTACACAAGATGTGTTTCCTGTAGTGTTTGCGTATTTGTGCGATTCTCCGATACCGCTGAAGTATAAAATAAAAGATACAGCGATAAGGATGCGTGATCATCGTAATCACAAATTTGACAAAGGCGTGTTTTATCCTAATTTTTATGAAGAGGAAAAATAAATATGAACAGACTAAAATTAATGTTGTACTTACTGGTATTCTTTCCGGTTTGCGCTTATGCATACCTGGACCCTGGAACAGGCAATGCTCTAATGGCTGCAATATTTGGACTTTTTGGTAGTCTCTTGTTTTTTTCTAAAAGTATTTTTTTTAAGATAAAGGCAAAGTTAACAGGAGATGCGATTGTTCGGGTTCAATCAAAATTGGCCTTTTTTTCCGAAGGAGGTAAGTATTGGATTTATTATGAGGATATTCTAAAAGAGCTTATAAAGAAAAAACAATTTTTTACTTATTACACAATGGACATGGAGGATCCAGCGTTTCAACTGCTAGATTTTGGTAATCCTGACGCAGATATAGACGCTTTTCATATACGCTACGTTGGTAGAGGAAATAAAGGATACGCAAGGATAAATAATTTAAAAGAATCTGTTGTTGTGACAACAACTCCCAATATAGGCACTCCAGGTTACCCTATATCAAAGCCTAAAAGTTGTAAAAATCTAATACATATTTTCCATTCAATAAGTACTGTTGGCGGATATCATAAATATTCATTGGATTGTTTTGATACAGTTATAGTGTCGGGGATAGAATTTGAGAACGATGTAAGAACTCTAGAGAAAAAAAGAAATTTACCTCCCAAAAAGGTGCTGGTTGGAGGGTTGCCGTATATGGATAGGTTGATAGAAAGAGCAGCGAAGTTAGGCTCGCAAACGGACGGCAAAACAGTTTTAATAGCGTCAACGTGGGATAAAAGAGGACTTTTAAGAACGTACGGCAAGGAACTAATAAAAAAGATAGCTCAAGCGGGATACAATGTTATAGTTCGCCCACATCCTTATTCGTACGTATATGAGTCAGATTTTATAAATCAATTACAAGAAGAATTGGCATCAGACGAAAATATTAAATTTGATAAAGAAGTGGATAATCTTTTAAGCATGGCAAAATCAAATATAATGATATCTGACATTTCTATGGTTCGGTTTGATTATTGTTTTGCATTTGGCAGACCTGTAATATCATTAGATACAGATTACGAGAAGCACTCCCAAGAATATGAGTATTCAGATTTAGATGGATATTGGGACATTAAAGTAAGCGACAAGATAGGAGTGTATTTAAAAAAAGAGGAAGTTACTTATACTAAAGTGATGGAGGAAATTGAAAAATTAATAGATAAAAAGTCAGAAAAGATAGAAATAGATAAAGATAGAATAATTGCAAATACTGGCAGTTCAACACAGGTTATTGCCAAGCAAATAGTGGATATTTGTAATATGTATCAATGTTAAACTAATTGACTATAGTAATTATTGTTAACGCGTAAGACTTTGTAATTTTGCAATACTTCAGAAAATAATATACAGGAAGATCAATGATGACTAAGAAATTGCTTATGGTTTTGGGACCTACGGAAGTTGAATCTGAAATTTTAGAGATAGGGGCAAAACCGCAAGAATATATGCGCACATCGGAGTACTCTAAGAAATTGGCGCGTATTTTTAAAAATCTTCAATATGTCTTCAGGACTAAAAATCCTGTCGTTTTTTTTACGTCTTCAGGAACAGGTGCTATGGAAGCAGCCGTCACAAATTCTCTGTCGGCAGGAGATACTGTACTATACATAAACGGTGGTGCGTTTGGTGCAAGATGGGGTGAGATTTGTAGAAAGCATAAAAATAAAGCAATAGAAATAAAAGTGGATTTTGGAAAAATCGTTAATCCAAGTTTAATACAAAAAAGTTTAGATAAACATAAAAATATAAAGGCTGTATTTGCCACTTTAAACGAAACTTCAAGTGGAGCCTTGACAGATATAAAAGCTATAGGAGCTATTATTAAAAATTATCCAAACACTATTTTTGTTGTGGATTGTGTTTCTGGCTTAGTGGTTGAAGAAATGCAAATGGATGCCTGGGGTATAGATGTGGCAGTTTCAAGTTCCCAAAAAGCGTTGGCTCTTCCACCGGGATTAAGTTTTATGGCTATTAGCAATAAAGCTTTGAGCTTTGCCAAATGTGCTAATCTAAGAACATATTATTTTGATATTTTTATATACATTGAAAATTGGAAAAGGAATCAGCATCCTTTTACAACTCCAGTATTATTGGTCAATCAGTTAGATGCTAGATTGCAGAAAATCAAGAAAGAGGGATTATTAGCATTAAGAAAAAGGTTTGAAAAAAACACAACGCTACTAAGGCGCGGGCTTAAACAACTTGGCTTTGAGCCGGTAGCCGAAAACCCAGCCAATTGCGTAACCGGTGTTTTTAGTGGGCAGTATGACGCGGAAAAAATAATTAAAATAATGAGAGGAAAGTACAATATAGAAATTACTCCTAGTGGCGGAGATTTTAAAAATAAATTGTTTAGAATAGGCAATTTTGGCAACATATTGAAAAAAGATATAGACTTGTTTTTGGAGTCTTTGGAAAAAACATTAAAGGAATTAAAAAATGATTGCCGGTAAAACTGTTGTTTATACGTCTGGTACTTTTGATATGCTACACATTAATCATTTGCGGATGATTGAATATGCAAGAGCTTTAGGAGATATTTTAATAGTAGGAATAAACACCGATGAGCTTGTCTCTTCTTACAAATCTATCCCGATTATTCCTTTTAATGAAAGGATTGCTTTGATGCGTGCTATTAAAGGACCTGATATAGTTATTCCACAAAATTCACTTGACCATACGGATAAAATTAAAAAACTTAAGTTTGATATTTTTGTTGTTGGAGACGACTGGGCTGGCAAATATGATTATTTGCAAGAACTTGGTGTACAAGTTATATATTTCCCGTACGGAAAAGGCGTAAGTACTACAGAGCTTAAAGAAAAAATTTACAATAGATATAAAAAGTTTCAAAAAGAGGCAGATGGACACATACCAGATGATATTGTTATAAAATGAAAAAACAAATTTGCGTAGTGTTTATCTGAAAATAAAATTGCATTTAGGATGAACTTTGCCGGAGTAAATAAAAATGTTGATATCTAAAAATAAAAAACGTCTTGATGTTTTGCTGTTTGAAAAAGATCTTGCGGAAACCAGAACAAAGGCTCAGGCCTTTGTAATAGGCGGAAACGTTTTTGTAAATAATCAAGTACAATATAAGCCGGGCACTTTAGTAGATGAAGAAGATTTAATTGAAATAAAAAATATAAACCCTTACGTTTCGCGCGGCGGACTAAAACTAGAGTCTGCTTTAGATGCACTTGTTATTGATGTAAGAGGGTACATTTGTCTAGATGTGGGGGCATCAACTGGCGGTTTTACGGATTGTATGCTCCAAAAAGGCGCAATTAAAATTTATGCAGTTGATGTAGGACAAGGACAATTGCATTATAAATTGAGGAATGACCCGCGCGTCGTGAATGTTGAAAATATTAATTTCAGATATTTTGATAGGTCTTTGTTAAAAGATAACATAGACTTTGTTACTATAGACGTTTCTTTTATATCTCTCGATAAAATTTTGCCTATGGCATATAAAAGTATTGCAGAAAATGCTTTTGTTTTAGCTATGATAAAACCACAGTTTGAGCTTGAACCGTTAGATGTAAAAAAAGGTGCTGTAAGAGATGAAAAATTAAGGCAAAAAGCTATAAATAAAATTAAACAATCCGCTTTAAATTTAGGTTTTAAAATAGTTTCCGAAGTAAATTCGTGTCTCAAAGGACCAAAAGGCAACTTAGAACATTTTTTATTGTTAAAAAAATAGCAATTCTTATGTAACAATTGCAGGTGTTGCTTATCAGCTTGAGCTTATGCACTTATCAACCCAATACCCAAAACAAAGAGGCAATGACTTGCGGCAACAATTGATAAAACATGCATCTTTCATGCGTTTGTCGTGATAGCTAAATATGAATTATTTAAAAGAAGACACTATTGCTGCATTATCAACTGCCACTGGTAAATCTGCTATTGCGATTATTCGTTTATCCGGTCAAGACGCATTTCAAATTATAAACAAGATATTTCAAACCAAATCTAAACCTTATCAACAAGTTAAGTATGGATACATCGTTGACAAAGCAGAAAAAAAAGATGAAGTGTTGTGCGCTTTTTTTAAAGCTCCTAATACGTACACTGGAGAAGATTTGGCGGAAATCTCCCTACACGGAAATCCTGTAATAATAAATGAAGTTTTAAATCTTTTATATAAAAATGGCGCAAGACCAGCGGAACCTGGTGAATTTACTTACAGAGCATTTTTAAACGGCAAAAAAGATCTTACTGAAGCAGAAGCTGTATGTACTTTAATATCAAGTAAAACAGCAACATCAGTAAAAGCCGCTTTAAATAATATTGCGGGCATTTTTTCTTCAAAGGTTAACACTATAAAAGATAATATTGCAAATTTCATTGCTTTTATGGAAGTAAACTTAGATCATCCTCAAGAAGATATTATATTTTTATCACGTAACGAAAAACTTTCAAGACTTGATTCTTATATAAGAGACATCGAAAATCTTTTAAGCTCTTATAAGACAAGTAAAATTCTTCAAAACGGTATGAAAGTAGCTATTGTAGGCAAACCAAACGCGGGAAAATCGTCATTGCTTAATGCAATGTTAGGCAAAAACAGAGCGATTGTTACAGATATTGCAGGAACTACAACAGATACTATCGAGGAAACTATAGACTGTCGCGGCATTCCACTTACAATTATAGATACGGCTGGCATTAGAGATCATACTGACAATGTAATAGAATTTTTAGGTCAGGAAAAAACAAAAGAGACAATTAATAAAGCCGATATACTTATATGGGTATTTGATTCCTCTTGCACACTAGATCAAAATGACTTAAAAATAGCGGATTTTTTGAAAAAAACTGATTTAAATATTCCAATCATAGGAGTATTAAATAAATCCGACTTACCTTTACAGCTTTCTTTTGATGTCAACTCTATTGAACAATCTGCATTCTTAACTATTATAAAAATTGCGGCAAAAACCAAATTTGGTATTACTGATTTAGTAGATGAAATTGTAAAAATTAATGGTATTTCGGATTTTAAAAATGATTATTTAATGATAAATTCTCGTCATTTCACTTTATTGCAAACTGCTTTAGACGCGCTGATAAGAACAAAACTAGTGTTATCCTCAAAAGATGCCGATGAAATTGCATGTTTTGAAGCAATGTCTGCCCAAACAGCATTAAATGAAATTTTAGGGATTGATATTAAGCAGGATATTTTAGATACAATTTTTTCAACTTTTTGCATAGGAAAGTAATTTTCTATAAAAAGCCCGTCATTATTTTAATCCGTTTGTCTTTGTTTGACAAAAGTTCGATAAAAATTAAACATGCCAAAAGACAACTTCATGTGGGTTTAATTGACAGTCTCGAAATTTGCTGTAATTTTGTAGTACCTATAATTTTCTTCATGCGTTTGGCCTGCTGTTACCCCATTACCCGCTTTTTCCATTAGATCTCTTACATAACTAACATATAAAAGTACAATAGAAGTACTATGAAACAAAGAAAGAAAGCAGGCGGGTCGGATGGAATGGGTTTAGTATTAATGGGAGTAAAGAAAGCATTTGATAAAACAAAGGATAGTCGGGAGTAAGAAAAGATAGGGCAAAGTAAAAGTAGGTGAGCAAAGAGAAAATTGAGTACAGAGAATATTGTAAAGATGATGTTTGAATACTTTAGGGCAATACCTGAACATATTGTCAGAGAGGAGATAGCTACAATGTCAGTGAAAGTTGTGCATATAGGACTAAAAGCATGCAGAAGAAGCATTAATGAGTAGTGGGGAATATGCGTTAGATGGGAAAAGGTTCAAAAATAGTACAGAATAGATATAGAAACCGCAAAAGACGCTTTGGACTGCGATTTAACTCAGGGTTCAGGTATTTGTAATTTTGAAATTAATACTCAAGTTGTGCGGGAGGTCTATTGAAGCATTACTCAAGCAACTAGAAGGTATAGAGCAAGAAATCAAAGAGCGTATGGACAAAGACGAACAATTAAAGGCAAAAGCAAAAGCAATAAGTTCAGTAAAGTCAGTAGGAGAA
>BNVZ01000003.1 GCA_025998475.1 Endomicrobiia bacterium
GCACAAGAACAACGAGAATCAATCCAATACACACTGCATAATGAACAAACTTGAAAATGAAAAATGCTGTATTCATAATACGGCCATTGTATTACAAAATACAAAATGTGTCAATTTTTTGAAGAATCCCATACAACAAACGCATGAAAGTTCTTTTGATTTTTGATTGTCGAAGGCAATACCAAATTGCAGTATATGAAATTTACTTTGAGTTTAAAATCAGTCGCCTCAAGTGACTTTTTTCATGCGTTTGTCCTGCAATTCCATTGTTGCTTAACCGCTTGAATTTACCGCCGGAACCGCCGTTTGCTTTGCCAAGCCAATTTTGATAACATGAGGGTAGGAAGGTGAGGTTTTGATTCATTTAACTCTTAAAAACAAAAAATATAATCTTGCAAGCAGGAGTATCAAGTGCAACGCGATACTTTAAGAGTGGGGCTTGATATAGGCTCAACAACTATAAAACTTTCGATACTAAATCAAAAAAACGAATCTATTTACAATAATTATAAAAGACATCAATCAGATTTATTAAACACTGTTATAAGTTTAATCGACGACACTCCAAAAGAATTCCAAACCGCAAATCTTACGATATGCACCACGGGCTCCGGCGCTATAGAATTATCACAAAAAGTCAATATGGATTTTGAACAAGAAGTGATAGCATGCTCCAAAGCCATAAAAACTTTTCTTCCAAAAATTGATATTGCAATAGAACTTGGAGGAGAAGATGCAAAAATTACATTTTTTGACAGCTCGTCAACAGATCAGAGAATGAATGAAGCCTGTGCGGGAGGCACGGGTGCTTTTATAGACCAAATGGCGCAAATTCTTCAAACCGATGCCACAGGAATTAATGAACTTTCTAAAAAACATAAAACAATATATCCTATAGCAGCAAGATGCGGAGTTTTTGCAAAAACAGATATTCTGTCACTTTTAAACGAAGGAGCTACGAGAGAAGATATTGCGACAAGCATTTTGCAAGCCGTTGTCAACCAAACTATCGGAGGATTGACAAGAGGTCGTGCTATTAGAGGAAATGTTTGTTTTATCGGTGGTCCTCTTTTCTTTTTATCTGAACTGCGAAATTGTTTTACTAACTCTTTACAATTAAAACCTGAGAATATATTTTTCCCAGATAATGCTCATTTTTTTGTTTCTTTCGGAGCGGCATTGTTAAGCAAAGGTAATGAAGTTACATTAGAACAATTAAAACAAAAATTTAAAACTTTAGCCTACAAATCTCCGCATGGTAGGTCCGCATTTCTTTCACCTCTATTTACAAACAAAGAAGATTATGATGATTTTCTAAACCGCCATAACGAAGTATCAGCATCTAAAATTAAACTTGAAGACGCAAAAGGCGATTTATTTTTAGGAGTTGACTCAGGCTCAACAACCACTAAAGTTGTTTTAATAAACAAAGATAAAGCAATAGCATACTCTTATTACGGACCCAATAACAGCAATCCGCTTCAGTCTGTTATTGATATTCTAAAAGAAATTTATACACGCCTTCCAAAAGATACACAAATAGCAGGAGCGTGTGTTACAGGTTATGGCGAAGCTTTGATAAAGGCCGCGTTAAATTTTGATTGTGGTGAAGTTGAAACAATAGCCCATTACAAAGCTGCTTGTCATTTTAATGCAAAAGTATCTTTCATTTTAGATATTGGTGGACAAGACATGAAGTGCATATATGTCAAGAATGGACTTATAGATAAAATTATTTTAAACGAAGCATGCTCTTCAGGATGCGGATCTTTTATACAAAATTTTGCGCAATCGTTAGGTCGTAGTATGCAAGATTTTGCAAAACTTGCTTTATTTGCAAAAAAACCTGTAGATTTAGGATCAAGATGCACGGTATTTATGAACTCTAAGATCAAGCAGGTGCAAAAAGAAGGCGCGGAAGTAGGAGATATTTCTGCAGGACTCGATTACTCTGTTATCAAAAATGCTCTATATAAAGTTATAAAAATAAGCGATGCCAAAGAGCTTGGAGAACAAATAGTTGTTCAAGGCGGCACATTTCTTAACAACGGCGTTTTAAGAGTTGCCGAAATTCTTTTAAAAACTGAAATTATCCGTCCTGATATTGCAGGGATTATGGGGGGCTTTGGGGCTTCAATTATTGCGCTTCAAAATAAGAAAATTTCTTCCTCTATTATTTCTAGAGAAAAACTTTTAAAATTCTCGTACTTAACAAAAAATTCATACTGCAAAGGATGCAAAAATTCTTGCCTGTTAAACATATTAACCTTTCCTAACGGCATAACTTTTGTTTCAGGTAACAGATGCGAAAATGCTCTACAAAATAAAAAAAACCATGATTTTGTTTTTAATATGTTTGATTATAAATATAAACGTCTTTTCGATTACTACAAACCTTTGCCTTTAGAAAAAGCTCCTCGCGGAGAAATCGGTATCCCACGCGTTTTAAACATGTATGAAAATTATCCTTTCTGGTTTACTCTCTTTACAAAACTCGGTTTCAGTGTATTGCTGTCAGATTATTCGTCTGCCACTTTATTTAATGGCGGACTCGATAGCATTTCATCTCAAAGCGTGTGTTTCCCGGCTAAGATGGTTCACGGGCATATAGAAAATCTTGTTAAAAAAGGTGTTAAAACTATTTTTTACCCATGTATGCCATACGAAGTAAAAGAATTTAAAGATGCCGATAACCACTATAATTGTCCTATAGTAGGAGGCTATCCTGAAGTTATTCGCTTAAACATGAGCGTTTTAGAAGAAAAAGTCATAAAATTCCTGCAACCATTTCTTACTTTTACAAATACTAAAAAATTAATATCAAGGCTTGCCGAAGAACTGAAAGATTTTAATATAACAAAAAAAGAACTTGTCTTTGCTGCGTTCGGAGCGCGAGATGCTCTTGATTTATTCAAAAAAGATATAAGAAAACAAGGCGCGCTGCTTATAAAAGAAATTAAGGAAACAAACAAACCGGCAGTTATTTTGGCAGGAAGACCATACCACATTGATCCAACAATAAACCACGGCATTGCAGATTTAATTGTGGCACATGGTATGATAGTTTTAACGGAAGATTCCGTAGCGCATTTATCAGGATCTCTTGGAAAAATAAATTTTGCTGACCAGTGGATGTATCATTCAAGATTATATCGTGCTGCAAATCTTGCCACAAAAATAGACAATCTTGAACTCGTACAGCTTAACTCTTTCGGCTGCGGATTAGATGCAATTACTACGGAACAAACTGAAGATATACTTGCTAGATCAGGTAAGATCTATACCGTATTAAAAATAGACGAAGGCTCTAACTTGGGCGCAGTAAAAATACGCATACGTTCTTTGGTTGCCGCCATAAGAGAAAGAAAAGGATTAAAATTTAAAGAGGATACGTTTGAAAACACAAAGTTTTCTGAATTTACAAAAGATATGAAAGAATCTTACACCATTTTATGTCCGCAGCTTTCGCCTATACATTTTCGTCTTGCAAGTTCTGTTATACGACACAAGTATGGAATAAATCTAGAAGTTTTACCTAAAGTCAATAAAAATGATATAGAAGAGGGATTACAACATGTAAACAACGATGCATGCTATCCCGCAATAGTTGTTGTCGGCCAACTTATAAATGCTTTAAAGTCAGGTAAATACGATATAAACAAAACAGCAATGATTGTATCGCAGACAGGCGGAGGATGCAGAGCCACAAGTTATGCAGGTTTCTTAAGAAAAGCAGCCCAAAAAGCTGGTTTTAAAAATGTTCCCATAATTTCTTTCAGCGTAACAGATTCTTCATTAAATAAATCTTTGGGAGTTTCTTTTGCGATGTTAAAAGACACTTTACTCATGATTCTTTACAGCGATTTGCTTATGAGATTATCCAATCGTGTGCGTCCTTACGAACTATACGCTGGACAGACAGATGCTTTAGTTGAAACATGGCTTACGCGTCTTTCAAACAGAGCAGGGAAAACAATATGTTTTAATTTTAAAAAAACCATAAAAAAAATTGTTACCAATTTTGATAACATAGTTATGCGAAAAATAAAAAAACCGCAAGTTGGAGTTGTTGGTGAAATCTTAATTAAATTTCATCCCGATGCTAATAACAATCTAGTCGCCTCTTTGGAAAAAGAAGGGGCTGAAGTAGTTGTTCCAGACCTGATGGATTTTATAAATTACTGTATATTGGACGATGTCTATAAGTATAAATATCTTGATGGAAGTTTTAAAAATAAAATTATATCCTTAGTAAGAAATGGATATATAGAACGTCTCCGTTCTGTTGTAAGAAAGGTTCTTAAAAAAAGCGCCAATTTTTGTTCTTATCAAACTACAAGAAATTTAGCGGCAAAAGCTTCGGATATTATTTCAGTGTGTAATCAAACTGGTGAGGGATGGCTTCTAACAGCTGAAATGCTTGAACTTATAGAAAATGGTGTAAATAACATAGTATGCGTACAACCATTTGGATGCCTACCCAACAACATCACAGGTAGAGGTGTTATAAAAGAATTAAAACGTCGGTATAATGATATCAACATCGCTGCCGTTGACTATGATTCAGGAGCAAGCGAAGTTAATCAAATTAACAGACTCAAGCTTTTGATGAGCATAGCTCGCCAAAAGGTTGACAATAATTACGCCAACTAAAGATAAAAAGAACAAAAAAGTAATTAACAATTTTACCGACGCCATTTCAACTTACCAACACAACACCTGTAATTGCAATGCACAGTTGTTCATTAAAAAGAAGTATAATTTGAGCGTATAAGGATGTTTTGAGATATCGGTATATAGTTGAACTAAAATCCAACTATATCTGAAAATGTGATTTATGTATGAGATTTAATATGCATAGGAGCTGCAAAATGGCACAAGAAGTGTATTTTCTTCCTTGGAAGAGGAAAGATGAATTGTATAGTTTTTTAAAAGCAGCAAAAATCTTTAAGCATGTAAAAGAAAGAACTTTTTTGGCAATAAAAATACATTTTGGCGAAGAAAGCAACAAAGGTTATATCAAGCCTGAATGTGTGGCGCCAGTTGTAAAAATTATCATGGAAAAAGCAGCTTATCCATTTTTAACTGATGCAAGCACAATTTATATCGGCAAAAGATCTGATGCATATCATCATCTTCTTATTGCCAATAAGCATGGTTTTACCATTGATTCATGTGGATGTCCGATAATTATTGCAGATGGGCTAAGAGGTAATGTTGAACAGAAGATAAAAGTTAATTTAAAGCATTTTAAAACAGTTACGATAGCGCAGGAAATATATAGTGCCGACAGTTTTATTTTTATGAATCATTTTAAAGGGCATGAAATAACTGGTTTTGGTGGAGCATTAAAAAATATCGGTATGGGATGCGGTAGCAAAGTTGGCAAATATGCTATGCACAATTCATCTAAACCTACGATAAATAACGAGCATTGTATAGGATGCGGTAATTGCGTAAGACATTGTTACCAAAAAGCATTGTCGCTTGTATATAAGAAAGTAGTTATGGATAAAGAAAAATGCGCGGGTTGCGGGCAATGTATAGTGAATTGTGCGTTTAAGGTGTTTGGTTTGAAATGGAACAAAGATTCTTCTGTCGTTCAAGAAAAAATAGTTGAATATGTAGCGGGTGTTTTAAAAAATAAAAGTGGCACTTATATAAGTTTTTTAAATCATATCAGCAAATACTGTGATTGTTTTTCTCTGCAAAAAAACGGTCCGCTTATGGATGATGTCGGCATTGTCGCCGGTGTTGATCCTGTTGCATTAGATCAAGCAAGTTATGATTTGGTAAATAAAGCTTTTGGTAAAAATTTCTTTAAAGAGATATATCCCGAAATTGATCCGACAATTCAATTAAAATATGCAGAAGAATTAGGTTTAGGAACAAGAAACTACAAACTGATAAGCTACTAAATTTGTTGTATTGTTGCAGCGATTTTGCGAAAAAGGATAAAGTTTCTTTCTTGCAAAACAGTTAAAATTCCCATCTAAAAAATTTGAAGTATCACAAAGTTTATTGGTATTGAAGTTAGTTTGTCGATATATTTTTTTGAGATCTTTCATGTATCATACCTTGCTTTTAATATTCTTGGAAGTCCAGAATGATCATTTAATATTTCAATATCTTTGTAATTGTTATCTAAAAATATCTGTTTTATTTCGGAGGATTTATTTGCGCTTAACTCAAGCGCAACCAAACCTCCGAAATTTAGATAATTTAATGCCTCCCCGGCAATTTCTTTATAAAAAAACAATCCTTCATCTTGCGCCGTTAAAGCAAGTTTTGGCTCGTATTTGAGTTCAGGTTCCAAATAAATATATTCTTCATCTGAAACATAAGGGGGATTTGAAATTATAATATCAAATTTTTTATTTCCTATACTGTCAAACATGTTACTTGCAATAAAGTCTATATCGAAAGCATCGTTTATTTTCGCATTTTCTTTTGCAATTTTTAACGCATCGTTACTTATATCTGAAGCTGCAATATTATTAAAACTGCCGAGTTTTACTAAGCTTATAGCTATACATCCGGAGCCTGCGCACAAATCTAATACAGATTTTTTATTTTCTTGCATTGCAAATTTTAATACCGCTTCAACTAAAAGTTCAGTTTCAGGTCTTGGTATTAAAACATTTTTATTTACTTTAAACTCAAAATCCATAAAGCCGGCAAAACCTGTTATATATGCCGCAGGTTCTCTTTGAGAACGTCTTAAAATATACTCTTTGTATTGTGATATTTGTTTATCTGTGAGTTTTTGATTTCTTATAAGAGAAAGTTTTGAACGTTTGGTTTGTAGCACAAAACTTAAAAGAACTTCGGCATCCGATTTAGGATCGGAAAGCCCTAGTGATTTTAAAAACGTTTCAGCTGTTTTTAATAAAGCATAGACATCATCACCGTTAATCATTTAAAGATTATTTACTTTGAGTTTAGATTCAATATCAGCTTCTATTAATTTATTGACAAGCTCTGATAAATCGCCATCCATAACTTCTGTAATATTGTATACGCTGTATCCTATTCTGTGATCTGTAATTCTGTTTTGAGGAAAATTATATGTCCTTATCTTTTCAGATCTGTCGCCTGAACCAACCTGTCGCTTTCTCTCATCTGAAAGCCGTTTTTCATGTTCTGAAACTTTTTGGTCATAGAGTTTTGCTCTTAAAACTTTTAATGCTCTTGCTCTGTTTTTTATCTGACTTCTTTCATCCTGACACGCAACAACAAGACCGGTAGGTAAATGAGTAATTCTGATTGCCGAATCCGTTTTATTTACGTGCTGTCCGCCAGCACCTGAAGATCTGTATGTATCAATTCTCAAATCCTCATTTTTTATTTCAACATCAACTTCTTTTGCCTCAGGGAGAACGGCCACTGTTACTGCCGAAGTATGAATTCTTCCCGCTGCTTCAGTAGCAGGAACTCTCTGGACTCTATGGGCACCTCTTTCAAATTTAAAATAGTGCCATGCTCTGTCTCCGTTTATTTCAAATACAACTTCTTTAAAACCACCAAGTCCCGTAGGATTTGAATCTAAAACTTCATATTTCCAACCGTTACGTTCGGCAAATCTTGTGTACATTTTACATAAATCGCCGACAAATAAAGCGGCTTCGTTTCCGCCAGTACCTGCGCGAATTTCTACAATAATATTTTCTCTTTCATGGGGATCGGGCGGTATAAGTAGAATTTTAATCTCCGCTTCCATCTTATTTCTTTTTTCTACAAGATCATTGCACTCTGCAAAAGCCATTCCTCTCATTTCGTTGTCTGCAGATTGTTTTAATTCTTCAGTATCTTTTATATCGTTTAAAAGTTTAGAATATTGAACATATTTTTCAGCAAGTGGGCGCAAATAAGAATACTGCTCTGCAAGTTCTCTGTACTTTTCTTGGTTAGCAACAGTGGATAAATCGCTGAAGTTTTTTTCAACTTCTTCAAATTGGCTATTCAATGATTTCAATTTTTCTAAAAACATAATAACTCTAAACCCTCTATCATATAATCCGTACAAAAAAGATTGAAGAATCTTTATGCTATAAAGATTCTTCCATACTATTATTTTTTGTACAGCTACTTACCTTTAACTTCTTTATCTTTCTTAGAAGCAGTTTTTGTTTTTCTTGGCGATGTAGTAAATATCTTACCAGTAATTTTCTTTGGAGCAGAAACCTTCTTTTCAACTTTCTTTTTTACTACTGTCTTCCCCCCTGTTTTTGCAAAACGTTTTTGGAACCTCTCAACTCTTCCTGCTATATCTATAAGTTTTTGCTTACCTGTGAAAAACGGATGACAATTGGAGCATATTTCAAGTCTAATTGAAGGTTTTGTCGAACGGGTCTTAAAAGTATAGCCACACGCGCATGATACCGTGCTTTCTTCATATTTTGGATGTATTGCTTCTTTCATTTTTTAACATCTCCTTTTATTTTATCGCCACATTACACACATCTGTGCACCATTATGCAAAATTTTTAACTTCGAGTCAAACCTAAGCTTAAACACATCTAAGCAACAACTGCAACTGTGGTACATAACAGGAATGCAGCCAAATCGTTTAAGAGTTTGTACCGTAACAAAAATAAGATAAGTTTTTGTTAAAAAGTGGCAGAATCGACCATATAACTAATTTCCCGTCTTTTTAATTAAATAATCTGCTATTGCCGACGTAGACAAGAAACGCTTTAAAAGTTTTTTGTGTTCATCTTTTTTATTTGACACTACTAAATTATGCTCATTATCAAAAGTATAATAAACTACATTATTTTTAAAAATATCATCATTTACGGCATAGTTTTTATCAAGAATATAATTCCCGTAGTGCATAACGTTGTTCATCGCATTTTTAGATAATAAATCTGTACCTTCAGACATATATTCGGAATTGGAAAGAGAAAGATTATACAGGGTTGGCATTATATCCAAATGAGAACCAAAAACATCGGTATTAATATTTTCAGATCTTATTGATTTAGGAATATATAAATAAAGCGGAACTCTTATTACATCAAAAAAATTTTCCATCTGATATGCATTACTAAAATTATGATCTCCTGTTACGGCTATAATTGTGTTGTCCGCATACTTTGAATTTTTAATCTTAGAAATAAAACGACCAAGCATTTCATTTGAATATTGGTATGTCGCAAATCTTTGTTCCGCTCGATTAATATTCAGTATAGTGTCTTTTAAAGATTTGGGAATTTCTAGAGGCAACCGCCTATAATCTTGCGGTAAGGTATAAGGAGGATGATTTGTAGTGGTTAAAGCATAAATAAATTTATTATTGTCGCCCTGCGAAAGGGTTTCAAAAACTAAATCAAAAAGATATTCGTCATATACACCCCAAGCGTTTCCCGCAAAATTTTTATTTATCAGATCACCGCTTAAGACCTTGTCAAAACCTAAATTTAATGCGAACGTTCCCGCATTGTGCCAGCTTGCATTGCCACCATATAGAAAAAATGTTTCATATCCGCTTTGTTTATATGGAGTAACAGTAGAAAACTGATATTGCTTGTATGCGTACTTTGATCGAGTTAAGCTTTTAGAATTAGGTCTTCTTCTTGTATTTAAAAATGTCGCTTCTATAGCTTCTATGGTGATAGTTCCTTCCGATGAAAAATTGTGAAAAACTATGTCTTCATCAAAATGCTTTTTTAATTCGCCAAAAACGTTAAATCGTTCTGAATTGTACTTCATCAAGTCGTTACCAAAACTTTCCATTACAATAAGAATTACATTTGGCTTAAGATTTTCTATTTTTTTGTTTATAGAGGTTTTAAATACAAGCGATCTTTCAGGTTTTTCTTCAGGAATTGCATTAATGTCTTTTCCTAAAAAATCGGCAAAAGCCTGTCTTATATTATTCTCATAACCGGTTTTGGCAATATAGTCAACATCTGGCACTTTTATTTTATTCTCAACCGCATTTCCTAAATTAAACACGCAGTTAAGAGCAGTCTTATTAAGAAAGTCGTTTGACGATACGTTCGAATATTGCGAAATGGGTAATAAACCAACAGTTCCTCTCATCATTAAAAAGACTGAAAATGCAAGCGCGACTGATATTAACAATCTAAAAAATAAGTTAGGAAAACGAAACGTGTAATTTTTAAGTTTTAGAATTGTTTTAGAAACAAAGAAAACTGCTGCAGAAAAAGCAGAAATCCCGCAGCCTATTAAAAATAGGTTGTAGTTCTCGTAAAAAGTTTTTATCAAAGCCTTTGTGTCATCTTCAATAAACCCAAAGACCAAAATATTAAGATGATCTTGAAAATATGCGTAAAAATAAAAATCTACACAACAACAAAGTGCTAAAATAACACCTATGAAAGCCGTGTAATAATATTTTAAAAATGCAAAAAAAGGTTTTAAAAGAGATTGCTTTCCTGTGATAAACAATAAAACAAATAAAACAACTAGGGGGGCATTTACACTGGCAACTACAGATAAATCAAAACGACACCCCATGTAAAATGCCCTTAAAATATCAAAACCAAAACCACTTAAATCTACATTTTTGCCATAATATGTAAAAAATATAAGCCTATATACTGACAGTAATAACAAAAATATAACATTTAGGGAAAGAGCTTTGGTAAACGCAGCTTTGAAGTTTTTCATATCACATAATGATTACTCTGTTTTTTTAAGATACTCCACTATTGCTCTTGCGGCTTTTTTACCCATACCCATCGCCTCTATAACAGTGCCCCCTCCAATGATATCTCCTCCTGCGAAGATACCAGAAATTGAAGTCATATAATTCTCGTCAATTGCAAGATATCCGCGGCTATCGGAGTGTAACCCATTGGTAAGAGACGACAAAATCGGATTTGGGTGAAGCCCCAAAGCCAAAATAACCATATCGGCATCTATCATATAATTTGATCCTGTAACTTCATGCGGATGCTGTCTCCCCGACTCATCAGGTTTGCCAAGTTCCATTTTTATGCATTCCACGGTTTTAACAAATTTTCTCTCATCTCCAATAAATTTTACAGGATTTGTCAGAGATATAAATTCCACACCTTCCTCTTTTGCATGTATTTGTTCTTCCTTTCTTGCAGGCATTTCGTTTTCAGTTCTTCTGTAGACAAGTTTTACGCTATCTGCTCCAAGACGTACAGCTGTCCTTGCAGAATCCATCGCGGTATTACCGCCGCCGACAACAACAACATTTTTTCCTTTATATATAGGCGTATCGTAATTAGGAAAATCAAAGGAACGCATTAAATTTACGCGAACCAAAAATTCATTTGAACAGTATATATGGTTTAAATTTTCCCCTGCTATCTTAGGAAAAACAGGAAGCCCTGCACCGACTGCGACAAATATAGCTTTATAGCCATCGTCGAATAAGTTTTGTACCGTTTTTGTTCTTCCGATAAGCGTATTTAAAATTATTTTCATCCCAATATTTTTTAATTTATTTATTTCTATGTTTAAAATATCTTTTGGAAGTCTAAATTCAGGAATACCATAACGTAAAACGCCACCGGCATCATGGAGAGACTCATAAACAGTAACGTCATACCCCATTTTTAACAAGTCTCCGCCGCAGGTGAGTCCTGCAGGTCCGGAACCTACAATAGCAATCTTTATGCCATTATTTTCCACTGGCGTATTATTGTAATCTTTGGAAGTCGCATCAGCAGCATAACGCTCAAGATTTCCTATAGAAATACTCTCGCCTTTTTTTGCCAAAATACATGCCCTCTCACACTGATTTTCCTGCGGACAGACTCTTCCGCAAACAGCTGGAAGGTTATTTTTTAAACTTAAGACTTTTGCTGCTTCTTTCGGGTTATCTTGGAAAAGATATTTTATAAATCCCGGAATATTAACTTCAACAGGGCAACCATAAATACACATAGGTTTCCTACATTGCAGACATCTTTTTGCCTCAGCAAGCATCTCGTCCCTTGTATATCCAGTATTTACTTGCTTAAAATCTCTTTTTCTTGTTTGAGGATCCCTCTCGGGCATTTTTATTTTGTGTAACATTTGCACTCTCTGTGATGTTTAAAATTATCAAGTGATACTTTTTCAAGATTTTTAAATAGTTCAAGCCGGGACGCAAGTTCTTCCCAGTGTAGGCAATGAGCGTCAAATTCAGGACCGTCAACGCAAGCAAACTTTATTTTACCGTTAATAGTAACTCTGCAGGCGCCGCACATTCCGGTACCGTCAAGCATTATAGGATTTAAAGAAACAATTGTTTTTATATGACTTTTGCTTGTGAGTTCCGCTACAGCTTTCATCATTGGAACAGGACCTATAGCGTATACTATGTTTATTTTTTCATCATCAATAACTTCCTTTAAAACATCTGTAACAAAACCTTTTTTACCGCAGGTACCGTCATTTGTAGCAAATAATAAAGCATCGCTTTTCTGTTTTAGCTCATCTTCAAGAATTATTAAATCTTTACATCTTGCCCCAATTATCGTAATAACTTTATTGCCCGCATTCTTAAGCTCTTTTATAACAGGTAAAACTTCCGCAGCTCCTACCCCGCCTGCCACGGCGACAACAGTTCCATATTTTTTTATTTCTGTAGGGCAACCCAAAGGACCTGTAAAATCTCTTATAAAATCGCCTTCGCAAAGAGATGCAAGCTGGATTGTACTTTTGCCGACCTCTTGGAAAATTATTCTCACTAAACCCTCGTCGGGTTTTGTTCCTGCAACCGTTAAAGGAACTCTTTCGCCTTTATCGTCAATTCTAAATATAATGAACTGTCCGGCTTTTGCATTTTTTGCTACTTCGGGAGCATAAATATCATAACTTTGCACCTTTGGACCAATTTCTTTTTTATTTACAATTTTATACATTTCCATCCCTCAATTTAAAACTTATAAGACATAGAAACAGATATATTGTGGCTTAATCCATTCTTATCAAGCATTCCGCTTGTAGCATGCCTTTGCCCCTGTAAACTCTTACAAGAATATATTTCAAGACCTGCTCCTATCGAAAGATATTTCGAAATAGGTATCGAACACGATGCCTCTAAATCTAATCCTTGTCCAAAAGTAACTACTCCTCTGTATGATATAGGCAACGCACGGTTAATTATAGTAGTTTGTTCTACACCCAAACTATATTCTGTCGCTGGCTCTACTTTAAACACACGCTCAAATCCAAATATTAACTTTAAATCTTCATTTATCTCATATCCACTAACAACCTTGTACGACATACCTTTTGTAGTTATATATGGAAAAACATCTGGAATTCTAAAACCGTACAACCTAAGAGGCTTTTTCGTAAAAAACCAATAAAGAGGCGAATATGTTGTCCCACTAAGAAAAAGAGACCTTAAACCCGCATCACTAATAAACCCTTCTTTAAAATCTAACCTTCCCTTTTTTTTAAAATCTTCTCTTATATTAAAAGGATCGTCACCAAGCTCTTTGGCTGTTCTATCATATTCAATAGGCGAAAATCTATTTTTTAAATACAAGATATATGGCAAAAGCCGAGTTTCTTTGTTTCTAGTATAAATATCATCACTAATTCTTTCAGCAAAGTATATGTCGTTATTCATTCCACCCGCGTGGCAAACAAGAAAAAGATTATGCACTATATCATCATCAAATTTATCAGACAAATTTTTAACCTGATTGGGGTTAGGTAAACAACCACCTCTACCATCTTGTCTAAAAAATCCAAAACTATCAATGTCAAATATCTCTTCTAGAAAATACTCAAAGTAATTTTCTTTTTTACCATCATAACAATCATGGCCAAAATAATGCGTAAGTTTGTAATCTATGCCAATAGATCTTACTCGTGACCCATGTCCAATCTCATGCAATGCAACTTGCGCTTTGTCGTTTATCTGATAAAGTGTATATAACATTAATAACCTTACAAAAATATTCCTGGAACTTGCAAACGCCATATCTGAAGCATTTAAAAGCTCCAAATTAAAACCTGCCAATTGTTTGTTTGTATATCGCCCTTCTAAATATGCAGTGCTAAACGTAAAACTATCCTTTTTTAAGGAATCTCTCAAGCAAACTGCCCTTTCGCTATCTGCATTACTATTTGCAAACACCAACGATGATAAAAAGATAGACAAAGCTACTTGCAGTATCAATTTTTTCATTTAATTACCGTTTACCTTTATATCCTAGAGCTTCTTACTGCAACAAAATTCTTTTTGCCTGCTTTAACATCAACCTCTGCGCTACAAGAATCTAAAACTTCTCCATGTTTTCCCAAAAAATCAATTTTAAGAGCATGCGTCCCTGCAGGCAAACAAAACCTTGCCATCAAAATTTTATCAGGCAAAGTGTTCCATGCGCGTTTATCTGATGTTTCTGAGAGGGAATTATACGTATTGAACGATATCTGCGAAAGCGTTCCACAGTTTTTTCCCACTTCATCCGAAATTTTATTTGAAATAACTCTACCTATGATGTATTTAACTGCTACTCTAGCTAAAGTTTTTTCATATATTTTTCTTATATTGTTCTTTAAACACGCCTTGGCAATTTTTCCTATATCTTGAACTACAGCGCCTTTCACTTCTTGCTGACAAGATTGAACTTTAAAAGCAACTACACTATTTTCAAAGTCTTTGTATTCTGGAAAAGCAACTTTTACATAATCTTTCGCAAAAATAGAAAGACCCACAGACTTTGCCTTATTAAAATCTTCCTGCTCTTGACTATCCACCGCTTGAGCAACTTCCACATAAGGCCATATATCGAGCAAAGCAAATTCAAAAACATTATCTATTTTTTCGGGCACAAAACCATTATAATCAACAACAATACATTCTCCGTAATTGGAAGGAATTACTCGTTTACAAGCTTTAGGATATTCCTTTTTTATCTCAGCAGCTCTGCTTTCCATACCTGAAATTAAAGCTGAAGTATACGCATCGTCAATCAATTCTTTTGGTGTAGATACTTCAGAAAGCCCATTTTTATAAGCTTTTAGCGCTTTAAAGTAAGAAATACGAGCATCATCAGTATATCCCGCATTCTCATACACTAAACCCATAAAATATCTTATAAATCCATCATCTTTATAAAAATTTTTACAGTTTTTCTCTGTTTCTAACGTTTTAAAAAGAGTATTTATCTGCCGAGCCTCGACAACAGCTTCATTGCTATGTCCCGACAGAATACAATCCAAAGCTTCAAAAACAGATATATGAACTCTTTCAAAATCCTGACCGTAATACGGCATTGTACTGTCATTAAAAATCATAGACGCGGCGCCGGCTGTTATGCTTTTTTGATAATACTCTTCAAATTTTCTTTTTGCCAGCTCAAATTTTTTTGAGCTTGTGTTATAATCTTTTGCAAAATGAGTTGCAACACCGGAGTCTAAATAATACATAAGAATATTACTAGAGCCATACTTGCTTTTTGATTTATCGACAAATTTAGCTGCCTCTTCATAATCCCCGGAATCAATTTTAGTTCTTAAACTCTTGTAATATCCAGTCAGATTTGAAGCGCACCCGCCAAAAATTGCAGACATTACAAACAACACGGGTATAACAAGTGTATATTTTTTTTGTATTGATTCAATTTTTCGCATTTATGCCTTATATGACTTTTTAGAAATAATTTTCTTTATTTTTTTTTGTCCAATCCAAACAATTTCATTTGTTTCTAAATTTATAAGCTCCAGTTCAACTTGATAATACTTAAGCTGAGCTTTTTTATTAGCGTCAACATCTGAATTAATTTGACCTTTTAACATAAAATCCGCCGCTGTCTCGGGACCACGGCTTTTTTTTGTGAAATCAACTTTTGAATTATGCTCTGCATAATCTTTTCTTTCTGCTCTTACTTCAACACGCTGGTCTTTTGAACTCACAAACGTTACCTTACCGGAAGTTAAAAAATTTCTTTCAATATCCTTTACAAAAGTTTCGGTGCTTATGTGCTCTTCTGTTTTGTTTACAACCGATCCAATAATAACTCTAGGTTTTCTCCCCTTTTCTTTTTTATAATCCACTATCCACTGATTTGCAAAGGAATCGTTAATCATCTCTTGAGCTACTTGTTGCGAATCGACGTCATTCCAATACCCGCTTAAATCAATTTCTTCACTTGCATTAACTCTTGAAACCTGAGGACCGGAGCACGCCGCAAAACATGTTAAAACCAAACCCATACTAAAACAAACTAAACTTCTTCTTAATTTCATTACTTCTCCTTGTGATCTTCTTAATTTCATTACTTCTCCTTGTGATCTTCTTAATTTCATTACTTCTCCTTGTGATCTTCTTAATTTCATTAATTCTCCTTGTGATCTTCTTAATTTCATTAATTCTCCTTGTGATCTTCTTAATTTCATTAATTCTCCTTGTGATCTTCTTAATTTCATTAATTCTCCTTGTGATAAACCAAAACGGTATCATTTTTTTACTTTGTCTGCCTGTAAAAAAAACTCCCCAAGATACCGCAAAACACGTCAAAGCCAAACTCATACTAAAATAAACTGTATCTCTTTCTAAACTCACTTTCCCCTGTGATAAACCAAAAATGGTATTATCTTTTTAAATTTTCTTTTGCCTACCTGTAAAACAGACGCCTTCTTAATATACATTGGAGGAACATCTTTTTCTTCCTCTGGTTCCTCTGGAAATATGAAAGGAACACCTTCTTCCTCTGGAGGTATTAAAGAAAAATCTTCTTCTTCTGGAGGTATTAAAGGAACATCTTCTTCCTCTGGAGGTATTAAAGAAAAATCTTCTTCCTCTGGAGGTATTAAAGGAACATCTTCTTCCTCTGGAGGTATTAAAGAAAAATCTTCTTCCTCTGGAGGTATTAAAGGAACATCTTCTTCCTCTGGAGGTATTAAAGAAAAATCTTCTTCCATTGGAAGCCTTAAAGGAACATCTTCTTCCACTTTTTTAGAATTTATCTTTACACCACCCTGCGCTATAAGACGCCTCGCTTCATTGCCACTTGATGCCATACCACTTCTGACAATAACTTCAGATACTTTTATCTGAGCATCTATCGGCATCGCATATTCTTCAACATCGTCAGGGATACCTTTGCTTGCAAAAATTTTATTAAACTCTTCTTTTACTCTTAGAGATTCTTCTTTTCCATGATATCTCTCAACTATTTCGCAAGCAAGCGCAACTTTAGCTTCTTTAGGGTGCATATTTCTAACAACATTTAAATCTGCTTGGGTGAGAAGTTCATAATATCTGTACATTGAAGTATCAGAAATTGACATTACTTTACCAAATATATCTTTAGGAGAATCGTTTAAAGCTATGTAGTTGTTATACGATTTTGACATTTTCTTAACACCGTCTATTCCTTCTAAAAGCGGCATTGTTATTACAACCTGTGGCTCTCTGATTCCATAGTTTCTCTGTATCTGTCTACCCAAGAGAAGATTGAATTTTTGATCGTTACCGCCAAGCTCTACGTCCGCGTTTAAAGCTACAGAATCATATGCCTGAAGCAAAGGATAAAGAAACTCTACTATGCTTATAGACCGGTCTTGTTTATATCTTTTTTCAAAATCATCCCTTACAAGCATTTGAGCTACAGTACTCTTTGCGGCAAGATTCAAAAGTCCATTTATACCAAGATCTCCAAGCCACTTGCTGTTATAGGCAATCTCTGTTTTTTCTCTGTCAAGAATTTTAAACACTTGACTGGTATATGTTTTTATATTTATCTTTATCTGAACATCTGTCATAATGGATCGCGTTTCAGACCTTCCGGAAGGATCTCCTATCTTTGCAGTAAAATCTCCAATCAAAAATACTATTTGATGCCCTAAATCTTGAAAAGTCTTTAATTTGTTAATAATAACAGTATGGCCTAGATGTAAGTCCGGCGCCGTAGGGTCAACTCCAAGCTTTATTCTTAACTTTTTGCCTAAAATAAGTTTCCTTTCAAGTTCTTCAACGGAAATAATTTCATTGGTGCCGCGTTTAATTTTCTCTATGACTCCCTTCATATTACTCCTCATAAATATACACAGATAAAACTACAGACGACATCAACCCAATACAGCATTATATATCATGTAAAATGACGTCGAAAATACTACTAAAATACTCATACTCTAACCTTGATTAATGCAAGAAGGTTAGAATGAAAAAGGAATTTAAAATTGTAAAAATCTCATAACATATTGGACTTTTGTCAAACAAAGACAAAAGAACTAAAACAACGACAGGTTTTTAATAAATAGCGTATTTTATATATAAAATACGAATCAGGTTACTACCGTCCAAGTAGACGCAAACAAAACGCGCACACGCATAGTAGGCCGCAGGATGTTAGTTTTGACAACTTAATGTTTTTAGGCTCTTTGATTTTGCCAGCCTTTAAATAAAAGCTCTAAGCATCTGACTTTGCTGACAAGTTCGGCGACGACGTTGGCGTAAGCGCGGGTGAGCTCGACGTAATGGAGATGTAGTATATACGTTGTGGGCGATATCGGAGAGGCATGTGGCGATTGCGGCGTCGCGGGCATAGTATTTGGTAGCGAGGTCATAGTTTTTTGTCGATGGCGGAGGTGAGGGCGGTGAAGTTGTTGTTGTCGGCGTCGGCGTCGGAGGTGAGAACAAAGCCGTAGTTGTCGATGGCGTAAGAGGGGTCGGCGCGAGCGTCTTCGTATTTGATCAGGAGGGCGACGGAGTCGGCGACGGTGTTACCAGAGACTAGCGTTTATAATAAACACGACACCATGAGACTGTTGTTGGCCCCCAATTATCGTAATCAAATCCATGAATGTTACCACCCTTATGATAAGACTCTGCTAAGTCAGGGTCGTCTTCACTCTCTTGTTGATTATACACATAAAACAGTTCTTTAAAAAAAATACCGGAGACCTTGCAATTAATGCCATGCACTTCAGCGTTATCTTCGTTAATCCCAAATTCTGTTTGTAAACGAACTATATCCGTATCATAGAGCATTTCTCCTTCTTTGGCACGCTCACCACTGACACTTTCTATTATCTGTCTCATTTCCATGTCAGATTTACTATACCAAGCATCTGCAGGTATTCCATAATTTCCCAGATAATGCATGTGACGCAATTTTCTTCTTACTGCCCATATACCGCAAGAATTGCCTGTTTGAGCTCCGTCATAATTCTTTCCGTTAACTCTATAAACAAAGTGCATAGGAAAATATAAAATTTCTCCAAGAGGATTATCTAAGTATTCATTCTCCTTTTCTAACTGCATAAATCCCCTTATTTCCGCATCAGGGCGCCCCATAGCATATAATCTTTTTATGAGTGGAGAAACATCCGCTATTTCTTTTGCTCTTTGTGCTTCTTTTATTTCTTCTTCTTTCTCTGGAGTAGCAGTCCTTCTGTTTACAAGGCTCGCGTTCTTTGTATCGCAGGAGCTTAAAGCAAGACTAAATGCAACAAATACGCTTAATGTTGCTTTTAGTGTTTTTGTTTTCATAGACTTCTTCCTTGTTTTTTTGCCATATATCCCTTTGCTACCTAGTGAGGTTTATTATAGCTATAAATTTTTTATTAAGCAACTATTTAACCACAGACTGCATATGTAACCACACCCCAAGCAGCGCTCTTAAAAATAACTACTTTTTCTCTTCTTGAAAGCTTGCTGCACGTGTGACAAATAAAGAGTGTAAGTCTTACGGCAAGTACGTGATTGGTCACCATCTTCCTTTGTGAGAAATCTCGTTTTGTTGTTCTTTTTTTTATGCCTATCATTTGATAACCTAAAGAAATTCCATATCTAGTAACAGCTCTGACAGCAAAATCCATCTACGGAACATCATCTCCGTCTGAAGTTATAACTCCAACTCTTTTCGCCTTAGAATGTCTTCCTAATACACAATAGACCTCTTGTATAAATCACATTTTCAAACCAACATAGGAACCACTTAAGTTTATATCTTCTTTCAAGGTCTTTTTTATCCACTTTTTTTAGTGTAAGGTCTTTTTTGACATTTTTCCAAAAATGTTATCCACTCTAATACGCATGTGTATATGCAAGGCTGCTACTACTTTGTATCAATTTATTTTGTTTTAACTGCAAGCGCAAATTTTGTCGCTCCAGATTTTTTGGCTTGATCCATAAATCGCATTACGTAATCGTACTGTACTGCATAGTCTCCCTTTATTACTATTGCCTGCGCGGGATTTGCTACAATTAACTTGCGGATTGCGTTCTCTACATTACCACTGTCCACATGTTTTCCCTCTATATATACATTCCCTTCCTTAGATATCGTTACTTCTATGTTCGAAGTGTTCACGCTGTCTGTTGTTTCTGTCTTTGGTATATTTACTTTTATTCCAGACTGCATAAGTGCTGGCGTTGTTATCATAAATATTATAAGAAGCACCAATATAACATCTGTAAACGGTGCTATGTTTATGTCCGATTTAACCGGACTTCTTCTTTTATTTGAATCCATTTCATTATTTCCTCTTTAAATTTTCTTCTACTGCCGATACACAATATTCCATATCAACTACAAATTTATCTACACTTTTTGAAAAAAAGTTATATGCTACTGTCGCTGGTATTGCTACTAACAGTCCTGCTGCCGTGTTGATAAGCGCTTCAGACACTCCCCCGATAACTACCGTAAGTCCTCCTGAACCCATACGCGATATATTGTTAAACGCTCCGATGATTCCAATTACCGTTCCTACTAATCCAATATACACCGTTGTACTTCCTAATGTTGCCAGTATTGTGTTTAGGCCTTCCAATTTTACCGTCTGTATCATTATTTCTCTTTTCATCGCCGCTTCTATGCTTTCTTCTTTCTCTTTAAAAGCTATTAGTCCTGCTTTTGATACATTAGCCATTGGAGAATTAACTCTATCACAATAATACATCGCTTCATCTATTTTCCCTTTTTTTATTGCTCCTATCAATTCTTTTACAAATTCCGCTCTCCTTACTTTGGACTTCAACCAAAATTCAATCGCTTTCAAACAAATTACCGATATCGAAATTATCGACGTTCCAAGTATAATATACAAAACCCATCCGCCCATATTTAGTATGCCTATAATACTCTTTCCTTCAAACATTTCCTTTCCCCTTTTATTTTTAATTTTATTGTTTCATTTTTTAATTATCTAAATTACCTGCAGGGTTCTGTCCTAAAATTCTAGCAAGCCACTGCCAGCATGTCTTTGTTTTTAAGTAGCTGATATCATTTTTTTACTACGAGATACCCAAGGCAATGTTAAACATAGTGAGTACAAAAATCTACAAGAACCATAGGTTTTTAGAGAGACAACACATATGTATGCCCCCTAAAAAAACAATTGACGGTTGTTTAACTACCGGATTATTATGCATAATATCGGGTTATTATTTCAAGTACCCAAACTTTAAATTGCCAATGCAACGCCTATAGTTTGCCACACAAATAAACATCAAATAAGAAGTTAATCGATATTAAAGCCGTTATGTGTTTAAACTATATTGCTGTATTAAGACATAATTTTCAAAAAAGATTTCTTAATTTTCTTGCTCCTTGATAAATTTTATAAGTATATATTACAGACCTAACATAACGCCTAGTTTCTTTAAAAGGAATTTTAGATATTATCTTACTTGTATCCGGATTTTCTATGCACCAGTTATCAACATTTCCTATACCTGCATTGTATGCAGCTAAAGTCAAAATGAGGTTGTTATTATAATACCTTAGAAGTTTGTTGATATAGTAAACTCCAAACATTATGTTTATTTGTGTTTCTTGAAGTTTCACATAAGAATAATTGGGAATATTTAATTGCATTGCAATTTCTAATGCCGTTTTAGGCATTATCTGCATAAGGCCTACCGCTCCTCTATTAGAAACCGCATTATGATTTAAATTAGACTCTTTTTTCATAACAGCTTTTATAAGCAATGGATCAACGCCGAAACGATTAGAACATTCGTTTATGTAATCATCATACGGATTTTGATCAAACAATCCTATTCCTTGTTCAATATATGATAACAATAATATTATTAAAATTAAAATAATTTGATATTTTTTCTTGGGTCCAATAAAAAATATTTTAGACATGTGTAATAACCATTTTCATACAATATTACCAAACAATGAATTTATCTTTGCTTCTTTAATAGCAACATTTAGCTGTTTGCCTAAATCTTTTTCCGTGCCGTTCTCGACAAACACTTTACGTCCACCTCTTGTTCTTGCTTCTATAATGCCGTTTTCAATTTTTTCGATTAAAACTTGTTGTGTGCTTCCAACCATTTTGGAAACTATTTCTATAGAAATTTTATTTGATTCGTCAAGTATAACGGCGTGCCGTCTCTTTTTTTCTTCTAAAGGGACGTCGTCAATCATTAGTGCGGCCGTTGTATTTGGTCTGGGAGAATATCTAAAGACATATAAACCGCCAAACTTTATTTCTTGCACCGCTTTTAATGTATCTTGAAAATCGCTTTCAGTTTCACCCGGAAAACCTACTATAAGATCAGTCGTCACGTTTACATTAGGTACAGCAAATCTTAATTTTTTAATTAATTCAAAATAATGCTCAAAAGTATATTTTCTGTTCATCGCTTTAAGAATTTTATTGGATGCAGACTGCATGGGTAGATGAATATGAGAACATACCTTCGACTCTGTAGTCATAATATTTATCAAATCATCATTCAAGTCTTTAGGATGATTTGTCATAAATCTTATTCTTTCAAGATTTTTTATCGCGGCAATTTTTTTAATCAACAGTGTAAAATCTACGTTCTCGTGTCTGTATGAATTTACATTCTGCCCCAAAAGCATTATTTCTCTTGCACCATTTTGTGCAAGCAAAGAACATTCACTTAATATTTCAGCAGCGCTAAAACTAGTTTCTTTCCCTCTCACAAAAGGTACCACGCAATAAGAACAATAATTATTGCAACCCCTCATGATAGTAACATATCTGGCAATTCCAGATTGTTCATTTGATTTTTTTTGTTTTGAAGAGCTATTTATATCGAACAGATCTATAATTTTTAAAATGGCGCTATCAATGCCTTTTGCCCCTATAACTAAATCAACACTTTTAAAACGTTTTTTTATCCTAGCGCCAAGCCTTTCTGCCATACAACCGATAACAACTATCTTAACATCGGGGTTGCGTTGTTTAAACTCCTCTACTCTACCAAGGTAAGAAAAAGCTTTTTGTTCAGCCTGCGCTCTTACAGAACACGTATTTAGTATAACAACATTAGCATCTGCCATACTATTTACCTTAGACATTCCATAAGCCGAAAGAACAAGGCAAAGTTTGTCAGACTCACACACATTCATCTGACAACCAATTGTGTCAATTAAGTAATTCAAAATATATCCATATATTTATTTTTGCTTAAAACTTCTTTATGTTTGCTTTTCATTATTTCCTCTTTTTTATTTTTGAGATTTTTAAGTTTTTAGTGAAAAAGCAACTACCTAAAGTTTTGCTCTTCATTAGACCTCTTGCACAACTTGAGTAGACCTCCCACACAACTTTGAGTATTAAATTTTAGAATTACAAATACCTGAAACCCTGAGTTAAATCGCAGTCCAAAGGGTCTTTTGCGATTCCTGTATTATTCTGTACTATCGGCACTTATGGATACATACTACATCTTTGAACCTTTTAACAAATACTTTAATGTTTTCTACTATAATCATCTGATAAATCTTTCTATTTAACTCCTTATCTTCTTTTGTCAGC
>BNVZ01000004.1 GCA_025998475.1 Endomicrobiia bacterium
GATAGCATAACGATGGATATAGAATTGATAATGCCAGTAGCAATGGAAACACAACTGAGATTTGCAATAAGAGAAGGCGGGAGAACAGTAGGTTCTGGCGTTGTTACTGAAATTGTTGAATAATATTTGCGGGTCCGTCTAAAAACTTGTGGCAGCAAATCTTAACTTGTTTTGGTAACCAGCGTTGTTTTATGATGAAGATACCTAAAGTAAGATCGGTACTGTAAATGCGAAAACCTGTCGAAGCCATAAGTTTTTAGAAAACAGACCCTTGTAGTTAAGGAGGGTTCTTGCAAAATATTTTTTTATTTACTCTAATATGAGGATTAACGTGATAGACGTATGAAAACTTTTTTGATTTTTGACTATCGATGGTAGAGTTAATAACAGTCCGTAAAATTTGCTTAATATAGCCCGAGAGATTTTTTTATGTGTTTGTCGTGTGCAGGCTGAAGGGGGCTCTTGCAAAATATTTTTATATTTACTTTAATATACGGGTTGTTGCTTGAGGTAGAGCCCTCAAAGTTGTGTTTTAAGTAACTTAAACCGGCTAACTGTTATTTGTATCAAAGTGGATTGTTGTTGACTTGTGCTAAATGGTGAAGATAAATAGAGATTAAACAAACAGGGTTAAATTTATGGTAAATGAAAAAGTAGTGCCGACGCAGCATTTGAGAGTTAAGTTGCGGGCGTGTGATCACAAAATGTTAGATGATTCAGTTGCCAAGATAATAGAAACGGCAAGACGTACTGGGGCAACTATAACCGGGCCCATACTTTTGCCTACTAGCATATGGAAGTACACAGTCAACAAATCTGTTCATAAAGACAAAAAATCGCGCGAGCAATTTGAAATTAGAGTTCACAAAAGATTGGTCGACATTTGCGAGCCTTCGCCCAAGACTGTTGAAGAGCTTATGAAGCTTGATTTGCCTGCAGGTATTGGTATTGAAATCAAGGCGTAATTTTTAAAAAATATTTGAATCGTAGAGAGAAAATATTATGTTGAAATCGATTATTGGGAAAAAAGTAGGTATGACGCAGGTTTTCGACGATAAGGGGAGTCTTATACCTGTAACAGTAATAGAAGCTGGGCGTTGCGTTATCACAAATGTGCGCACAGTTGAAAACGATGGTTACGCTGCTGTTCAGATTGCTTTTGGGGATACGGAAGAAAAAAAACTTAGCAAACCTCAAGCGGGTCTTTTTAAAAAATATAACCTTTCGCCAAAAAAAATTGTCAGAGAAATCAAAGTTGCAGATGTTGCTGAATTTTCTGTAGGACAGGAAATAAAAGTAGATCTATTCAAAGTTGGCGATTATGTTGATGTTCGCGCTGTGTCAAAAGGTAAAGGCTACGCCGGTGTTATTAAAAGACATAACTTTGGCATGCAGCCTACAACTCACGGTCAGTCTGACAGAACTCGAGCGAGAGGTTCAAGTGGCGGACAGGGACCTCAAAAGGTTTTGAAGGGTACGAGAATGGCTGGACATTTGGGCAATGAATATGTTACAATACAAAAGTTGCTTGTCGTGGGTGTAGATGTTGAAAAAAATGTTTTGCTTATTAAGGGCGCTGTTCCTGCCGTAAATACCGGGATACTGCTTATAAGCAATACGCTCAAAAAGATTCCTGTAGTTCAGGAAGTAAAAGCCAAAAACAAAAAGAAGTAGCTGTGAGTTTTTTGGTATTGTGGTACGGCATTGATTGTTCTGTCGTTTTTGAGATGCTTAAATGTTTGAGCGTTGAAGAGTTTGGCTGTTATCGCTCAAAAATTGTATAATCGTTGCAATGGGTTGATATCACAATATCCGTCAGCTGAGTGTAGCATTGCTGATGTAACAGAGAGAGAAAATGGAGACGATAGTTTATAGTGCGGATGGTCAGAAGAAAGGAAGGATAGAGCTTCCTGCTTTTTTCAACACAGAAGTTTCCAGTGTGCTTTTGCATGAAATTACGACAGCATATTTAAACAATCAGAGGTCCGGCACTCACAAAACAAAGACGAGGGGCGAGGTATCTTTTTCAGGTGCAAAACCTTGGAAACAAAAAGGCACCGGTAATGCTCGCGCAGGGCAGAGAAATTCTCCCTTGTGGAGAAAAGGTGGTATTATTTTTGGACCGCAGCCTAGGGATTATTACACAAGGATATCAAAACGGAAGAAGAGACTTTCTTTGGGTATGGCGTTTTCCGCGCAGCTTCGCAATGGCAATATTATTGTTGTTGATTCCGTAAAAATTGATGAAGTTAAAACAAAAAAAGTAGTGGAGCTTTTGAGGAATCTTAAGGTTGAAGGTATGAAGGTTGTTTTTGCAATTTCTGACGATGCAGGTTTTAAGATGGCATCTAGAAATATAAAAAATGTTGTAGTTGAAAATATTAAAAATATCAATGCGTACCAAGTTCTTTGGGCAGATAAATTAGTTATTACGCCCGGAGCCATTGGTTCAATAAAAGAGAGACAATCAATATAAGCGCAGGTTGTCTTTTGTTATTTAGGAAATAAAATGGATATTAGAAACGTCGTCAAAAGACCGGTGTTAACGGAAAAAGCATCGATTCTAAAAGAAAAAGATAATAAGTATACTTTTGTAGTAGATAAAGATGCTAACAAATTTCAGATAAAGCAGGCTATTGAGTATTTGTTTAGCGTAACAGTAAAAAGTGTTCGTACCTTAAACTATGCCGGAAAAAGCAAGAAAGTAGGTGTGCATACAGGGTACAAGAACGATTGGAAAAAAGCAATAGTAAAGCTTGGTGAAGGGCAGGAAATTCAAATGGTTGAAGAAGCCTAGATTTTAGACCGAGTGATAGTAGGACTATTTTTTTTGAAATAAAAATTAAAGGATAGCCCTTGTTGCAAGAACAAAAAAAAGAAATGGATATGGGCAATTATGTGTTGTCGCAGCAAGATTTATTTAAAGTTGCACAAACGTGCAATAACAGGAAAGGGTAATGCCGATTAAAACATTTAAGCCGTATACACAGTCAAGAAGACAAATGTCAGTTTCAGATTTTTCGGATATCACTAAGACAGACCCCGAAAAGTCTTTGATAAAAATTGTGAAGAAAAAAGGCGGTCGTAACAATACCGGTCAAGTGATGGTTCGCTTTAGAGGCGGTGGTCACAAAAGATTTTATAGAATTATTGATTTTAAAAGAAATAAACTCAACGTTCCAGCAAAAGTAGTAGCAATAGAGTACGATCCTAACCGCTCAAGTAGAATAGCACTTTTGCAGTATCAGGATGGTGAAAAAAGATATATAATTCGGTCTTTAGGAGTAAATGTTGGCGATACTCTTATGTCTGGTCCGGATGCCGAGATAAGGCCTGGAAATTCTCTTCCGCTTACAAATATACCCATAGGTACTTTTGTACATAATTTGGAATTGGTAGCTGGTAAAGGTGGACAGTTAGTTCGTTCCGCAGGAGCTGTTGCGCAACTTCTTGCAAAAGAAGATGATTACGCTCACCTAAGAATGCCTTCAGGCGAAATAAGACTCATCCGAGTAAACTGTTACGCGACAATTGGCCAGGTAGGAATCTTAGATCATGAAAACATTACACTGGGTTCCGCCGGAAGAAATCGTCACATGGGTAGAAAATCTCATGTTCGCGGAACTGCGATGAATTCTGTCGACCATCCTCATGGTGGTGGTAGAGGTAAATCTAAAGGTAATAATCAGCCTAAAAGTCCTTGGAATCAGCCTGCTAAAGGCTTTAAAACAAGATCTAAGAAAGTTTGGGATTGGGTAATAATAAGCCATCGTAATAAAGCTAAGAAGTAAGCGGAGGGGAAAATAGATGAGTCGTTCAGCAAAGAAGGGTCCATACGTAGACGAGAAGCTTTTGAAGAAAATACAGAAACTAAATGAGACTGGTGATAAAAAGGTGATTAAGACATGGGCAAGGGCCAGCGTTATAACGCCTGAATTTGTCGGTCATACAATAGCAATACACAATGGGAAAAAATTTCTCCCTATATTTATGTCGGAACAGATGGTAGGACATAGGCTGGGCGAGTTTTCTCCGACAAGAACTTTTAAAGGTCATGGTGGCATGACAAGACAAGAAACAGGGCTCACTTAAATAAAATGTGTGATGCGATTATTTTTTTGCAAGATGTTTAATGTTGATGGTTGGTAGTTACGCTCAGGGTATGATTTACAAAATATGAAAAGGATATAAAGATGGAAGCGAAGGCAACAGCAAAGTTTGTTAGATATACTCCAAGAAAAGTTAATCAGGTTCTTACCCTTATAAGAAATAAGAGAGTTGAGAAAGCATTTGTAATTCTTTCTTTTCTTCCTAAATCTGCTGTAGTGTTAGTTCAAAAAGTTTTAAGAAGTGCGACTGCAAATGCAGGAAGACTTGATGATTTTTCGGGACTTAAAGTTAAGGAAGCATGGGTGGGAAACGGGCCTATTTTGAAAAGGATGAGGCCTGGTCCTAAGGGAAGAGGAATGCCTATAAAGAAGAGAACAGCTCATCTTACTATAGTTGTTACAGATGTGGGCGTAGCTCCGGAAGGAAGAAAGAGAAAAAGGGTTAATGTTAAAGCGACAACAGAAAGAAAGTAAGATAAAAATTTTTAGGAAAGGTAAAAAACATGGGTCATAAGGTACATCCCAAAAGCGTAAGGTTAGGATATATTAGAGATTGGGAATCTATATGGTTTAATTTAAAAGAAATGCCTGATTTGATAGAAGAAGATCGTCGAGTGAGGATCTATTTGAAAAATAAACTTAAATTGGCTTCTGTGTCTAAAATTGTTATTGAAAGACCTGGAAAATATTTACGCGTAAATATCTATACGTCGCGCCCTGGTATTGTGATTGGTAAGGGTGGACAGGGTATTGAAAACTTAAGAAAAGAAGTTGAATCCATGACAGCGAAGAAAACTTTTATAAGTGTTATGGAAATAAAGAGACCTGAGATTGATGCTCAGCTTGCAGCCGAAAATATTGCTTTTCAGTTGGAAAAACAGATTCCTTTCAGAAGAGTAATGAAGAAAACAATTGAAAAGGCAATGGTGGCAGGTGCTAAGGGAATAAAGGTTATGGTTGCAGGTAGACTTGGCGGAGCAGAAATTGCCAGAACTGAATGGCTTAAAGAAGGAAGAGTTCCTCTGCAGACTTTTAGGGCGGATATAGACTATGGTTTTGCTGAAGCTTATACAACCATGGGGCAGATTGGTGTCAAAGTTTGGATATTCAAAAGAGAACTTTTCAAAAAGACGACTAAAGAGTTGATTGAAGAAGCAAAGCTTGCTGATGCGTCGGTGGCTGTAGACACAGATAAATCTAACAAGCAGGAAGAACCTAAATAAGTTAAGACAAAAGACAGAGGACATTTATATGTTGATGCCAAAAAGAGTTAAATATAGAAAAACACACAGGGGAAGAATGAAAGGCAGAGCCAAAGGTGGTACTTATTTGGCTTTTGGCAAATATGGTCTTCAAGCTCTTGAACCTGTATGGATAAACAGCAATCAAATTGAAGCGGCTCGTGTTACGCTTACGAGGTTTATAAAGAAGGGTGGAAAGGTTTGGATTAGAATATTTCCTGATAAACCAATCACAAAAAAACCCGCAGAGACAAGGATGGGTAAAGGTAAAGGCGATCCACAATTTTGGGTTGCGGTAGTAAAACCTGGAAGGATAATGTTTGAAATGGAAGGCATTCCGGAAGCTGAAGCAAAAAAGGCTTTGACGCTTGCGTCAAATAAACTTCCTATACATACAAAAATCTTAGTCAGAGCTGATATTTGAGGATACGATGAAAAGTAAAAATTGGAGCGAAATGAAAAATATGACGGATGTTGAACTCAACACAAAGCTTAGCGAGTTGCAGGACAAGTTTTTTAAGTTAAAATTCCGTAATTCGGTAACTCCTTTGAAAAATCCTCTTGTGATAAGAGAGATGAGAAAAGATATAGCAAGAATTAAGACACTTATTACTCAAAAGAAAGAGTCCATAACCAGCTAACTTTGTATTGATGTGTTGTGCTGTGTTTAAATTTTAGATGGAATTTTATCTGTTTTATAATAGGCAATATTTTAAAAAAAACACACGAAATTTACTAAAAAAGAAACATGTCCCTGTGGGGCTAGCTCAAAGGTGTGCTAATTGTTGGGTTTTATGGCAGGTTGTTCTTATTGCTGCCTAGATGGTTCTTCTGGTGCTTTGTTTGTTTTTTAGCTAGTGCAAAAATATATCGACATTAAGGTTAGTTGACTGTAAATAAGATAAAATAATAGGAAGGGGCAATGCTAGAACGTGGAAAACGTAAATGCCGTACGGGTGTAGTTGTTAGTGATAAAGGCGACAAGACGAGATTGGTATCTGTAGAGAGAACATATCGCCATTCTTTGTATGGTCGTGTGCTTCGCAGCAAGAGTAAATTTGCCGTGCATGATGAGAAAAATGTTTCTCATTTAGGCGATACCGTTACAATAATGGAATCAAGACCATTTTCAAGAACAAAAAGATGGGTGTTAGTTGAAGTTGTAGTATAGTTAACTGATTTAGTGTTGGACACTACTGCGTCGGTTCAAAAAATAGATGCAATACAAGGTGGGCTGATCACGGACAAATGCATGAGGGTTTTTTTGGTTCTTGAGCGTTGTTGATAGCGCTGTGCAACAGTCCGTACAGTTTACTTAGGACTAAAGTCAGTCTCGTCGAAAGTTTTTTCGTGTGCTTGTTGCAAGGGTTGTCTTGGTCTAGTTACAAAAAGTGGAGCTAAGAAAATCGTGAAAAGCGAAACAGTATAGTGATAAGTGCGTTAGTTTTGTTTGGGCTAGTGTTAAATTCGTGCGATAAAAAGAACGCTTTCCTTGTAAACAGAAAGACTGCTATCCCAGAGAAAATAGAAGAAGTAAGGGTAGCAACTACGCTCCAATTGATATCATGGTTGTTGGACTTTTTTTTTGTCCCTCTGTCGGGGGTGGGAGAATGTTGAGTGTGTAAAGGCTGTGTTATTGCGAGATCTCATCCTCGGTGAGAGAGATATTGTTTTGGCGGGTAATGCTTTGAGAGCTATGTTTGATGCTAGGGATAAGGCCAAGGCTGCTGGAGTTTTGGAAAGGTTAGGTGCATTGGGTGTATCGTTTGCGACCTTAGGGGGTGAGGAACCGTACGAAATGTGTAGGATCGTTTTTGGATTTCGACCTCCGTCACCGCCACCGCGATACAACCCCGACGCGTGAATGCTTAGTAAATTTCGTCTGTTTTGTTTGGTCAATATGGAGTTTGGTGTTGCCTCTTATAAAACGATCGAAACTTCCTTGAAAATTTAAGTAGCGTAATGGTGTCGAGATCGAGATGTAGAGTCAATTGACTATATAAAACGTCAGAAGTCTAAAAATAAGTTTGTCGAAGGATAATAGAATGATTCAAGAAAGAACTATTTTGAGTGTGGCGGATAATTCAGGGGCGAAAAAAATTCGTTGCTTTAGAGTTACAAAAGGTTTAAAGCGCCGTTATGCAAGTATTGGCGATGTAATTCATGCTTCAGTTCAAAATGCATTGCCACGCGCAAATATAAAAAAAGGGGAAGTTGTTAAAGCCGTAGTAGTGCGTACAGTAAAAGAAATTCGTCGCATTGATGGGACCTACATTAAGTTTGATGATAATGCAGCTGTTATTATTAATGATGATGGCGAACCGAAGGGAACTCGTATTTTTGGGCCTGTTGCAAGAGAGCTTAGAGAGAAAAATTATCTCAAAATAATTTCTTTAGCGCCAGAAGTAATATAGTTAGTGTTTTGTATGGTAAAGAATCTAGAAAGTTGAAGGTTAACTGGAGAGATGGTGCATTGATCTGGATGTTTTGAAAACGACTGTTTTTTTAATAATAACTTGTGCAGTCATCTTGACAGTCCCGCAGAAAAATGTTATATGATGTTTAGAGATTTAGATGAAATATCTTGCAGATGCGGAAAATAGAATGGGGTACTTTAGGCCTTTGATGTTTTAGTGGTGTAGTGGAAGGTGTATAATTTTGAGCTATAAACTTGGAAGGAAGTCCGTTGTCTCCTCAAAAGAGCATGGCAATGGTGCACGCAAAAAGAAAGGGATAATCTAATGCTTACTGTTAAGAAGAAAGACAAAGTTGTGGTTTTGTGCGGAAAAGATAAAGGAAAAAGTGGTGAAGTACTTGTTGTCTTTCCAGATAAAGGTAGGGTTATCGTTTCGAAAATAAATTTTGTAAAAAAACATACGAAACCTACTCGGACAGATGCCGGGGGGATTCGTGAAAAAGAAGCCCCAATTGCTATAAGCAAAGTTATGCTTGTATGTCCAAAATGCGATAAAGCTTCAAGGGCTAAATTTGATAAGTTTTCCGACGGTAAGAAGGTAAGAGTGTGTCGTAAATGCGGAGAGTTGATACCATAAACACTTCGTTTTAATTTATGCTTTTTTGCGGTTTTTGGTTCGTTTGCTTAAATGCATAAGTGTTGTTGTAAACGTCGTCTAAACTCGGAATGTTGTTGAGAGTAACAAAGATAGAAGATGTATAAGGAAAGAATAATGAGTCAACCTCGTTTAAAAGATTTTTATCAAAAAAATGTAATGAGTGAGCTTAAAAAACAGTTCAATTTTAAGAACGTGCATCAGATTCCTAAACTTACGAAGATTATTATCAACATCGGGTTAAGTGAAGCGAAAGAAAATATTAAAGTTTTGGATGTTGCAATCGCGGAGCTTGCGACTATTGCCGGCCAAAAACCTTTGGTGTGTCGCGCGAAGCGGTCTGTATCGAATTTTAAAATACGTCAAGGAATGCCGATAGGTATTAAAGTAACTCTCAGAAGCGCAATGATGTATGAATTTTTAGATAGATTTATTAATGTTGCGGTACCTCGCATAAGAGATTTTAGAGGGGTAGATTCAAGTGGTTTTGATGGTCAGGGTAATTTTAATTTGGGTATTACGGAGCAGTATATTTTTCCTGAAATCAATATCGAGAAATCGGACAAAGCTAGAGGAATGAATATTACTATCGTGACAACGGCTAAAGAAAATGAGCACGCAAAGGCATTAATTGAGGCCCTTGGTATGCCGTTTAAAAAATAGACAATAATGATAGAAGACAGCAAATAAAGCAAAGGATATTTTTCTATGGCAACAACTTCAGCAGAAGCAAAGATGCGCAAACATCGGAAATTTTCAACGCGACACAGAAACAGGTGTCGTCTGTGCGGGAGGCCGCGCGGTTTTTATAGAGATTTTGGTCTTTGCAGAATTTGCCTGCGCGAATTAGCGCATAATGGTGAGATTCCTGGTCTTACAAAATCAAGCTGGTAATACGCGATAGAGTCTGTCTAAAACTCTTAAAAGCCCTTGTCAATTTTGGATTTGTTTTGGTAACTGACATTGTTTCTAAAACAGTGCCGGTACGATAAATACGAAAACATACCGAAACCGTGGGTTTTTAGACAGACCAGATAAACAGTTGTCATCGTAATTGTTTCCTTACGTATCGCTGGAGAGGAGAGGACAAGAGGTTGTTTCTAGATTGAAAAATGTCTTTTGTGTAATTTACCGTGAAACTAGTAATAAATTTTAAAAGAGGTTGGTTGAATGATTACAGATCCAATTTCAGATATGTTTGTGCGTATTCGTAACTCAAATGCAAAATTGCATGAAAAAGTTGATATTCCGTTTTCAAAAATGAAAATGGAAATCGCTAGGATTTTAAAGGAAGAAGGGTATATCTCAAACTATAAAAACATTGAAGATCGTAAGCAAGGGATTTTGAGAGTTTATCTTAAGTATACTGCTGCTAACAAAGCTGTTCTTCTAGGGATAAGGAGAGTTTCAAAATCTAGTTTGAGAATATACAAGGGCTACGAAGATATGCCTAAAACGGTTGGCGGTTTAGGGGTTACTATCGTTTCTACCTCTAAGGGTTTAATGTCCGATAGACAAGCAAGAAAACAAAAAATCGGTGGAGAAGTGATAGGTTGTGTTTGGTAGTTGCATTATTGAGTTAATGTGGCAGTTTTATTATTTTCAAATGTCTGTTGTTTAGCAAAAAACTTATATTGGGGTCCAAAAATGAGTCGCTTAGGCAAAAAACCAGTTCAGGTGTCAGAAAATGTGAATGCGGAATTTAAAAATAGAGTGTTGGAAGTAACAGGTCCTGGCGGAAAACTTTCGCAGGTGATTGATGATAGAATAAGTTTAAAAATAAACAATGACAATATTTTTGTCGAGGCTCTTGAGGAATCTCGTGAATGCAATATGTTGCACGGTCTGATAAGAGGTCTTGTGGTCAATATGGTTGAAGGCGTTACAAAGGGTTTCAAAAAAGAACTTGAAGCTATCGGTCTTGGTTATAAGGCAAATATAGATAGCGGAAATAAATTGGTTCTTGCTGTGGGTTTCTCGCATCTTGTAAATCTTAAGATCCCTTCTACTGTAAAAGTTGCTGTGGCTATTACTCAAGACAAGAATACTTTGATTACCGTAACAGGTGCTGATAAGTATGAAGTTGGAGCATTTGCTGCTCAGATTAGAGCTGTAAAGCCGCCGGAACCTTACAAGGGTTTTGGTATCAGATATTTAGGTGAAAAGATTATAAGAAAAGCCGGAAAAACTGCGGCGGGTGGTAAAAAATAATAGTTTTTTGCCGTCATTAATAGAGGATATTAGATGAAAGATTCGAACGAAAGATTCAATTATCGCGTAAAAAGAGTTAGAAGTAAAATTGAAGGAACGCAAGCAAGGCCTCGCTTGAGCGTTCATCGTGGACATAAGCATATTTATGCGCAGATCATTGACGATAGCAGAAGTATTACTCTTGCGTCTGCGTCAACGTTATCTCCTGAACTTAAGGATAAAATTAAAGTTACTGATACAGTTGCGGCAGCTAAGTTTGTAGGTGATTTAATTGCAAAAAAAGCAGTTGAAAAAGGCGTAAAAAAGGTTGTTTTTGATCGCAGGGGATACGAATATACCGGTAAAATAAAAGCTTTTGCAGATGCTGCAAGAGAAAATGGCTTAGAGTTTTAAAATAAACATAGATGCCGTTTTTAGGGGGACAAGTTGGCTGAAAGAATAGGAAGACAACAAAGTAATGATGGCTTAAAAGAAGCTGTTGTTGCTGTTAACAGAGTGACAAAGGTTGTTAAGGGTGGAAAAAGATTTTCCTTTAATGCCTTGGTAGTGGTGGGCGATGGAGACGGCAAGGTAGGTTGCGGTCTTGGTAAAGCAAATGAAGTGCAGGCTGCAATTCAAAAAGGTGGTGTGCAGGCGTCAAAACATATGGTTTTGGTTCAGTTAAAGGGAAGCACTATTCCTCATGAAATAATAGGTATTTCGGGCTCAGGAAAGGTATTATTGAAACCTGCTGCTCCAGGGACTGGTGTTATAGCGGGTGGAGCCGTTAGAGCCGTTCTTGAAGCTGTAGGAGTTAGAGATGTGCTTACAAAGTCAATGCGCTCTTCAAATCCTTTTAACGTAGTTTATGCAACAATCAAAGCCCTAAAAGAACTTCGTTCAAAAGAGGAAGTTGCTAAGATTAGAGAAAAAGAGGTTGCAGAGATATGATAGGTTTAAATAATTTGCAGCCTGCAAAAGGCTCAAAACATAGAAGGAAGATTGTAGGACGCGGAGTGGGATCAGGACATGGTCGCACGTCTACTCGCGGTTCTAAAGGTCAGAGGGCTCGTTCAGGTGATGGAGCAAAGAAAATTGGTTTTGAAGGCGGGCAGATGCCTATTTTTAGGAGAATACCTAAGAGAGGATTTACCAATCGGTTTCGTAGAGAATATAAAATCGTCAACGTTGAAAGTTTAAATAGATTTGAAATTGGAGCTGAAGTTACTCCTGCGGCGTTAAGAGAAGCCGGTCTTGTTGCAAAAACAGAGCTTGTTAAAATTCTAGGAGTTGGAGATCTAAAGAAATCTTTAACAGTTAAGGTTGCTGCTTTTTCAAAATCTGCACTTGAAAAAATTAAAGCTGTAGGTGGAAAAGCTGAAATCGTTAAGTAAATGATGTATAAATATATAATGGTCCAAACAACTTTATTGACGTGTTACGTTTGTTTTTAAGTGAATGTAGTTTGCCAATGCAGAAGTTAGTTGACTATAATAGCGAGAGTAAAAATATGTTAAAAAGTTTTGCTGATGTGTTTAGAGTGCCCGAACTTCGAAAGAAGATATTGTTTACGCTGCTTATAATTGTTGCCTATAGAATAGGAGCGACTGTTCCTATTCCTGGTATAAATAGTGAAGCTATGAAGTCTTTGTTTGCAGCAAATAGCAATGGCCTGTTGGGTTTTTTAGATATGTTTTCCGGTGGTGCTCTCAACAGAATGTCAGTTTTTTCTATGGGTATTACGCCGTATATCAATGTATCCATTATTATGAGTTTAATGCAAGGTGCACATGTTATCCCTTATTTAGACAGGCTTGCGAAAGAAGGGGAGCATGGAAGGAAAAAGCTTACGCAAATTACAAGATACGGAACGCTTATACTTGGTACGATACAGTCTTTTGGTTTAACTATGATGATAACCAGATTCCCTACTCCTTCAGGGATGCCTATAGTTGTTGATCCGTCTTGGCCTTGGGTTATTTTGACAGTTGCCACTTTGATTACAGGTACAGTTTTAATTATGTGGTTGGGTGAGCAAGTTACAGAAAGAGGAATAGGTAACGGCATTTCTCTCATAATTTTTGCGGGTATTGTGGAGAGGCTTCCTCATGCGATTTTTAGTGTTACAAAGCTTGTGCGGATGGAAGAGATTCAAATATTGAAAGCTTTAGCTCTTGCTGTTATTGTTGTTGCGGTTTTGATTGCCGTCGTTTGGATTGAAACAGCTCAGAGAAAAATTCCTATTCATTATGCAAAAAGGATGATGGGAAGAAAAATGTATGGCGGACAGACATCATTTCTTCCTATAAAAGTAGATCAGTCCGGCGTTGTAGCCGTAATATTTTCAATGGCTATTTTGTCTATACCTTTAACTATAGCTCAGCTTGCTCCGGAATGGACAATTTGGGGTTTCCCTATAGCTAAAAAGATTGCAAATTTGTTTAACGGCGGCTCTGTAATATACAGTTTAGTTTATGCATTTTTAATTATTTTCTTTTGCTATTTCTATAATTCGATATCTTTTAATCCTAAAGATTTAGCGGATAATCTAAAGAAGTCCGGCGGATTTATTCCTGGTATAAGACCTGGAGATCCAACTGCCACATACATACAAAACGTTTTAGAAAGAGTTACTCTTGGTGGTGCATTATTTGTTGCTTTTATTTCTGTTTTGCCGGATTATTTAAGACATGTAATGAATGCTCCGCTTTTTTTTGGCGGCACTTCGTTGCTTATCGTTGTTGGTGTTTCTCTTGATACTATTGGACAGATAGAATCTCATCTTATTTTGCGTCGCTACGAAGGTTTTATGAAAGAGGGGCAAATAAAGGGTAGATGGTTCAATGTCAGATAGAGAGCTGTGTCTTTTAAATTTATGCTTCCTTAGATGTCGGACACATGTCATTCTCGTGAAAACAGGAATCCATTTTGTCATTAAGCAGTAGATGGAAAAGCTGGTAGAATTTGTTTGAAAGCCAAAGGCTCGAAGAATCCAAGTGTTTGATTTTTAGAAGGCAAAGATGAATTATATAATTATGGGACTTCCCGGAGCCGGAAAAGGCACACAGGCTAAAAAGATTGTAGAAGAATTCGGTTTGGTACATTTGTCTACCGGCGATATGCTTAGACAAGCAAAGAAATCGGATGAGGTGATAAGTAAACTTCTTGCATCAGGGCAACTTGTTCCCGACGATATAGTTATTAATATGATTAAAAATCGTCTTGCAGAAGGTAATTTAAAAAATGGTTTTCTTTTAGATGGGTTTCCTAGAACTGTAAAACAAGCTGAAGAATTAGATTTAATGCTTAAAGTTGAAAATATGAAAACTGCTGCGGTGTTCTTTATAGATGTTTGTTTTGATGAAGCAATTAAAAGAATAGTAGGTAGAAGAGTTTGTACTTGCGGGGCGAGTTATCACGTAGATTTTATTCCGCCTAAAATTGAAGGGAAGTGTAATGTTTGTGGCAAAGATTTAATTCAAAGAGACGATGACAAAGAAGATGTTGTAAAGAATAGGTTAGAAGTTTACGAGAAGCAGACAAGGCCGTTAATTGATTATTATAAAAAAACAAAGTTGTTTGTGAATATAAATGGTTCAAAGAATGAAAAAGAAGTATTTAATCAAGTAAGTCGATTGATGATTGGCAAGTAAAATAACGGCGAAAAATACCGGTTGTTTATTATGTTATTTTGCTCAAGCGTTGTTGCTGGTGTGGAAAACTAGATTGTTTTACGTCGAAGGAAAATTAAGTAACGGTTTGTTTTGATAAGAGCTTACAATGTGGTTTGGAGTCGTTGCGTGTTGTTAATTTTGTTTACAGTCAACCAAATTTTTTATATAAATGGAAAACAACTTTGTCGAAGTATGCATAATGTGCGATTTTTAGGCTTAGAGGGAAAGATAACTTGTTTTTTAAAAAGCAAAACATAGAACTGAAAACGGTAAAAGAGATTGAAAAAATGAGAGCTGCTGGCAAGGTTGTTGGTGAAATTTTAGATAAGCTTTCTGAGATAATAAAGCCTGGAATAACAACTAAAGATATAGATGTTTTTTCAGAAAAATATATAAGGTCATTGAATATGATACCGGCGTTTTTAGGAATACGTGGAGTGAAATATCCTTTTCCTGCTTCTGCGTGTGTATCAATAAATGATGAAGTAGTGCACGGGATTCCGAATGCTTCTCGTACGCTTAAATCAGGTGATATAGTTTCTATAGATATGGGAGTTTTTTATGGAGGTTATTATGGAGATGCAGCAAGAACCTACGCGGTTGGTAAAATCTCTGACACTGCTGCAAAACTTCTTAAAATTACAGAACAGTCTTTGCACAAAGGGATTGAACAAGCATTGCCGGATAATAGACTTGGCGATGTTTCAAGTGCGGTCCAAAAAACAGTAGAGAATGCTGGGTTTTCTGTCGTAAGGGATTTTGTAGGGCATGGAATTGGTAGAGCTTTGCATGAAAATCCACAGATTCCAAATTATGGCAAATCAGGTACGGGTGTTAAACTTCTTGCAGGCATGGTTCTTGCAATAGAGCCTATGGTAAATGTCGGAAGTTGTGAGGTTTATATGTTAGATGATGATTGGACTGTTGTTACAAAAGATGGCAGCTTAAGTGCTCATTTTGAACACACTGTCGCAATAACTAAAGATGGATACGAAATTTTAACAAAGGTATAGAATGAGCAAAGAAGAGAGAATTATAGTTGACGGAAAAGTTTTGGAATCTCTGCCAAACGCAGTTTTTAGGGTAGAAATTATTGATGGAGGGCATATAGTTTTGGCGTATATTTGCGGTAAAATGAGAAATAATCACATAAGAATTCTTCCCGGTGATAAAGTGAAAGTTGAACTTTCGCCTTATGACTTAACAAGAGGCAGAGTAATATTCAGAGAGAAGTAAGCAATACGGGACAGAATGTATAAAAAATATTTTACGATGAAAAGTGGCCACTCTTGCCCTGCCCAAGTAGTCGAAGTTTTTGACTTCTAAAATATATATTTTTTATGCGTTTGTTGTGGGATTTGGAATAATATCTGACAGATACGGAAAAGGAAGGCAGTGATAAAACTAAAAGTAAATGTTAGGTGCATTTGTTTTGCTTTGAGTTTGTGCAAAGGTTGTAGCGAAAAGAATCCTACAATTACAGGGAGAAAGGATGTTACTCCGGACAAGCCTGCCTGAGACACAAAAGAAACCGGATGTTAAGAAACCGGTTGCAACTGTTGTGAAAAATGGAGATGCAAACGGATAAAACGATTAAGGATGGATATGGGATGATTACAGCTAAGCCTGACATTAAGTGGTTTGAGAAGTTGATGGTGATACGGATGGCTGGGCTTTGAGAGAATTAGTATGATACCGTTGAAACATTTTGGAAATTTGGTTTATAAAACGAGGGACACGTTGACAAAGTTAGTGAATGTAAATAGAAGAATAGACAGTAATTGATGGTAGCAGAAAACTATCTTCTGATGTTGATTTGCTAACCATTAAGAGAGCGGGGACGAACAGGCTAAATGATAAGATTGATGAAGCAGAAAAAACAGGAAGATGAAACTGGAAATTGGCAGTGATGGAGCTGGAAGGGGTAATTGGTGAGATTAAGAAGCTAAGTAACAATGTGGCATACTAGACAAGAAGCATCGAGAAGCGCTGCTTGATTATGATGAAACAAAGTTAGGATCAGATGATTGTAGGTCTGTATGGAAAATGGGATGTTGTGAATAATAAGCTGAGCGATGCTTGAGGATGGGTGGAAAAGAAAGTGTAATAGTAGTTCTAGCTCTTCGAGCAGTAGCGGTTCTTTGGGAGACTATAGTAATTGGTGAGTGGCAGCGTAAAATTGTGTAAAGTTGTTTTGGTAAAATAAAAATAAAAGGGCTTGATGATAAAAAAGAGAAACGATTTTTGTCGGAGTGTTTCAAAGTGTCAAAAGGTAACTTTACGCGAAGTCAATTTACATTGTTTCAAAATAAGCGGTAATTTGCTGTTCTTAAGATAAAAAGAATTCCGCAATGGTTCGAAATCGGTTATTTTGTGGTATAATGCGAAAGTTGTAGCATATTGATAGAGGTAGAACGGAGTATAAAATGAAAGTTAGGGCATCGGTAAAACCAATTTGTCGTAAATGTAAAGTAGTAAAACGCAAAGGCGTAGTGAGAGTGTTATGTTCGGATCCTAGACACAAGCAGAGACAAGGATAATTGTTGCTAGTTAAAGTTTGAAGAATGGGCCGGGTGGTTTTTTTGCCTGTTTCTTCAAAGTAATATTTGGATAACTATCTTAACGTGTTGCGATAGAGTAAAAAATAGAAGCAAGAATCCGGAGGACAGATAAATGGCCCGTGTAGCTGGAGTAGATTTACCAAAGAACAAAAGACTTGATATAGCGTTAAGATATATTTACGGTATAGGACCCGCCATATCAAATGAAATTATTGCAGAGCTTGCTTTAGATTCTGCAAAAAGGGTTAAGGATTTAACAGAAGAAGAAGTTAATAAGATAAACAATATCATTACAAGGAATTTAAAAGTTGAAGGAGATCTCAGAAGAGAAATTCAGGCAAATATCAAAAGACTTATAGAAATAGGAAGTTACAGAGGTTCTCGTCATAGAAGAAATCTTCCTGTAAGAGGACAGAGATCTAAAACTAATGCTCGCACAAGACGCGGTAAGAGAAAGACCGTGGGGGCTGGTAAAGCCGCAGCTCCTGGTAAAAAAGGTTAGACTAATGCAAAGCAGGCTGCAAGTAACATAAGTTAGCTGGCTATGTAAACGTAAATAAAATACGGGGGATGTATGGTAGATGAAAAGAAGACAGGCGGATTTAAAAAGAAAAAGTACACCGCTGGAGTAGCGAGGGCTCATATATTGGCAACGTTTAACAATACTATTGTTAACATAACAGACGAAAGAGGAAACACTTTGACTTGGGCATCGTCAGGTGCTTCTGGATTCAAAGGCGCAAAAAAGGGAACCCCTTTTGCAGCTCAGATGACAGCTGCTGCAGTAGGTAAAAAGGCTATGGATATTGGCGTTAAACAGGTTGCAGTTTTTGTAAATGGACCAGGGCCCGGGAGAGAAACGGCAATAAGAGGTTTACAGAGTGCCGGTCTTGTAATAACGGTTATAAAAGACGTTACTCCTGTTCCCCATGACGGATGCCGTCCGCCAAAACTTAGAAGAGTATGATAATAGTCGACTAACTTTAGTCTTTGGGAAAATTTTAGCTGTTTTGGTGAACATATTAACCAAAATAGAACATGAGGAGAAATTCATGAAAATAGAAACGGTAAAAGCAGTAGCAATCATAGTTCTATTTGGTTTGATGTTAGGTTCGTGCGATAAAAAGAACGCTTTTCTTGTAAACAGAAGGACTGCTACACCAGAGAAAATAGAAGAAATAAAAAAAGCTCAAACACCAGCATATAACCCACCAGCAGAAGCACTAGTAGATGATGTACCACCAGCAGCTGTACCAGTACCACCAGTACAAGGTGGTCCACAACAACGCAGACCTTGTAGACTACCACTACCACCAAATCGTCAACAACAAATACAACAACAACCACAACAACAGTCACAACAGCATCAACAATTACCAGCTGTACCAGTACCACCAGTACAAGATGGTCCACAACAACCACAACAACAGTCACAACAGCATCAACAATATGATGATGATGCTGTGTCGGCATGTGTGCATTCTTTTTCATCTCCATCGAGTCGGTCAAGTAGCTCGAGTTCAAGCTCATCTTCAAGCTCAAGCGTTTCAAGCTCAAGTAGTTCGAGCTCAAGTAGCTTGAGTTCATTCTGTGGAGGACAAAAACCTAGTATACCTGTATCTGTATCTTGCAATTCGAGCAGTCTAAGCAGTTCAAGTCCGACATCATCGAGTTCACCTAGTTCATCTTCATCTTCTCCTTCATCGACGATGGATCAGGATCAATCGGACTTCTCTGGTTTGGCAAATTCTACCAACTCATCAAAGCGTGTTACATTAGAAAACTGGGGTAATCTAAGATTGATTTATGGAGGTAGCCATCGAAATGCGTCACAGTTGGGGATGGCATTAAAATATTGTGTAACTAAGCAACGCGGCGACACCACCCCATCGCGGCCGACCATGACTGGGTGGATGAACTCAGTGATAAAAGCTTTATCGATGGATGGGCTGGGAGCGGATGGGTACGCTGCACTGTGGGTTATGCCTTATGAAGATCAATCAAGATTATCCGTCGGTTCATATTATATAACTGTCCAGGCCAGCCTCTCCAATGAGTTTAAGGTATGCCTATTTCAAAAAAAATAGTAATGACAACAAGGAGGAGGATAAAATGATAGAATACAGGACATTCGAACACGAAAACAAAAACGGTGAATATACTTGGTAGAATAAAAAATGAAAACAAGAATGATTATCTTTAAGTATACAATTTGAGAATGTGATCTATGCATGAAGTTTATTAAGGTTGATTGGCTGCAAGCAAATGATGTTCGGCACAACGGCTGCTGTCGGACATTTGTTTAAACAGAATAAATAGTGAAAATAAACCTTGGAGGATTTTAATAGATGTCACGTTATTTAGGGTCAGCATGTAAGTTGTGTCGTCGCGAAAGAGAGAAGCTTTTTCTTAAAGGGGAGAGATGTTCTTCAAAAAATTGCACCCTTGATAGAAAAAGAGGCAAAAACGGTCCAGGACAGCAGCATGGAATGGTAAAGGGGAAAATGTCTGATTACGCAAAACATTTGCGTGAGAAGCAGAAGGCAAGAAGAGTTTATGGTTTAACGGAAGAACAATTTAGCCATTATTATGAAGTAGCAGAAAAGATGAAAGGCTCTACCGGTGATAATCTACTTAAAATTCTTGAGTTGAGACTCGATAACGTAGTGGCTCGTCTCGGACTTGCTTCATCTAAAAAAATGGCAAGGCAGCTTGTAAATCATGGAAATATTTTGGTTAACGACAAGAAAGTAGATGTGCCACGTTATCAAGTAAAAGTTGGCGATGTTATAACGGTTCCTGAGAAATATAAAGTAAATACTGTTATAAAAAAACTTGTTGACAAGACAACATTGAGTGTGCCGACATGGTTGAGTTTTGATAAAAACAATATTGCCGGAACCGTTAAAAGTGAGCCGCTTGCAGGAGAGGTTTCACATCCTTTAAATAGCCAGCTTATTGTTGAATACTACTCAAAATAAGTTAACAGGTCGTTAGTGAGGTTATAAAAGATGAGGTTATAAAAAATCATGAAAACACAGGATTTAGAAAGGTTACGTAAGCTTGTTTTAGATGAAAAGACCGCTACGGCGTTTTACTGTCGTTTGACCGCGGAACCTTTTGAGCGTGGTTATGGTCACACGATAGGTAATTCGTTGAGAAGGATTCTTCTTTCAAGTCTTGAAGGTGCTGCCATTACTTCCGTTAAAATTACGGGAGCTTTGCATGAATTTGCAGTTTTAAAGGGTGTGAAAGAAGATGTGGCGCAAATTGTTTTAAATTTGAAAAAAGTAAGAGTGAAGCTCCACTCAGACGGACCAGAAAGACTTTATTTAAAAGTTAAAAAAGCTGGAAAAGTAACTGCGAAAGATATCGAGTCAAACATTAGTGTCGAAATAATGAATCCTGAGCAGGAAATTGCAAATATAGACAATGGGACAGTTCTTGAAATGGAAATGGAAGTGTCTTTGGGTAAAGGATATGTTCTTGCTGAAGAACTTGAGACGAATGAACATTCAGTAGGTGAAATATTTCTTGACTCATTGTTTTCTCCTGTAACAAAAGTTAGTTACGAAGTAGAAGATACTCGTGTGGAACAGACTCTTAATTATGATAGGCTGGTTATAGAAATATGGACTGACGGTTCAATAACCCCTAAGGATGCTTTGATAAGATCGGCTAAAATATTAAGAAACAGTCTTGTAATTTTTACAGGGGATCCTATTGAGTCTGAAGACGAAAATTTTATTATAAAAAACGACTCTGAAAGCAACGATAAAGTTGTCCAGACACAAGAAGAAGTTCTTGATGAGCCTATAGATATTATGAAGCTTTCAACGAGAGCTTTAAACGGTTTGATAAATGCAGGAATCGAAACTATTGGTGATTTGGTTAAGATGCAAGAAGAGGATATTTTAAGTTTTGATAATTTTGGAAAACGTTCGCTTGAAGAAGTTAAAAGTAAACTTGAAGAATTAAATTTGACGATTGGCATGGAAATTAAAAACGGAGCAAAGAAATGATAAAGACTTATAACGGTAGTAAGCTTGGAGTTACAAGTTCGCATAGAAAGGCGATGCTTCGCAATTTAGCAAAAGAGTTATTTCTTTATGAAAAAATAGAGACTACGTTGCCAAAAGCAAAAGAGCTTGTAAGCTACTCTGAAAAGCTTGTGACAAGAGCGAAAAAAACCGATTTGAGTGCTATAAGAGCGATAAGTGGCGAAATAAACAGCAAAGATGTTGTAAAGAAAGTGTTCGGCATTTTGGTGCCAAGATACAAAGAAAGAAGCGGTGGATATACGCAGATTATAAAAGTAGGGACAAGACGTGGTGACAACGCGGATATCGCTATAGTAAAGTTAGTTATATAAACAGGTCTATCTAAAAACCCATAATTTTTGGGCATTGTTCTGAAAGTTCTCTTCGGAAAACTTCTAATTCCATAAACGATTAGGTGTCAATGCCAAGATAGCAGAGGGGAATTATGAAAGTAAAAAAGGTATTGATTACAACTGTTTTGTTTAGTCTTGCCTTAAGTTCGTGCGATAACTGCAGTGAAGACAAATATTACAAGTAGGTCTGAGCCAAGTAATACGAAGGCGAAGAAGATGTTCGATATGAACCCAATACGTGATATTCCGCACATAAGCCCTTCTCAACGGTTTCACAATCACCGAGGGTATTCGTTTCTGGAACGAACAGCAGTTGCTGTTTCAACCGACTCAACAGGAGTAGGAACAGGCTCAAGCGGGATCGGAAGCAGGAGCAGTTTCTCAGATTCAATGTGGGAGTGGGCTCAGAGTAAGCTAAAGCCTCTTGGTGCTCAGCAGCGGCAGGAGAAGGTTCAAGTATATGAGGCTGCTCAGTAGCCAAGCGGATTCAGCCAGAAACGGAAGCAGCGGCAAACTCAGCAGCGGGCTCAGACGTTTAAACCAACTCAAGGCAAGACTGATAATTTGATCATACTGAGAGGTTTAAAGAGATTAACAATGTTAAAGGGAAGCTAGCTAGACAATGATTTGGAAGAAGAATATGGAGATTTATTTACAGATTAATTTCTCTAGACCGTAAGGTCGGGGCGTTTGCACGGGCAAAGATGTTGCCTTAGAATCTAGACGGACTATGCTCTGTGTCATTTTCCGTTGATACTTATATGGCGTTTTGTGGTTTTTTAGATAGACCTGTTTATATAACTAACTTTACTATAGCGAT
>BNVZ01000005.1 GCA_025998475.1 Endomicrobiia bacterium
GATAGAGAGGAAGATTTAACCAAGCAGATAGAAGCAGAAATACAAAAATTTACAATAATACCGGAATTCAAAGACTGGGCATTAGAAATATTAAACAGAGAAAACAACAAGGAAATAGAAAACAGAACTAAAATACATAAAACTCAGTACGATACATTGTTAGCAACTCAAAGACAATTAGATAATTTGACAAAAATGCGATGCAAAGAAATGATAACTGATGATGAATATACAAAAGAAAGAAATTTACTTACCAAACAAATAACGCATTTACACCAGCAATTAAACGAGATTGATGATCGGATTAATAATTGGCTAGAACTAACTGAAAAAACTTTTGATTTTGCACAAAATGCTAGGAATGCCTTTATAAATGGAGGAGTAGAAACAAAGAAATCAGTGTTGTTGGCAATAGGAAACAGCTTTGTTATAGATAATGGCAAGCTAGAAATAACTCCTAACGAATGGTTAGAACCTATTGCAAAAGGTTATAAAGAATTAGAAACGGATTATTTTAGGCTAGAACCAGAAAAAAGGCTTGATAATTATGAAGAAAACCGTGATTTACAGCCTATTCGTGTCAAATGGGGTGGCTGACGGGACTTGAACCCGCAGCCTTCGGCTCCACAAACCGACGCTCTAACCAATTGAGCTACAACCACCAAAATAAATGTCTCCGGCGTGAGTTGAACACGCAACCTACTGCTTAGAAGGCAGTTGCTCTATCCAATTGAGCTACGGAGACATTAATACCGCGATAAACACATGAAAAAAATTATCAACAAGGCTGATTATAATCCTGGACAAATTTTGTAAAATAGCACAGTGGTGACAGCCAAAAATCAAAAAAAACCCTCATGCGTTCGTCTCACACCGGCATTGTAGCAAATCACCTAGTTTCCGTCAATTTTTCGGTAACGTAAAATAGATTAAACTTTCTGCATAATTGCAAAGAAGTCCAGCGATTAATGCACTATTTCCTCGAAGAATAAGATACAGGGACTTGCGCACCTTTTTGGTAAATTTCATCTGCTTTATTAAGATACAGGGACTTGCGCACCTTTTTGGTAAATTTCATCTGCTTTATCTGGTAAATATTTCAAAATATTATCTCTTGTAAAACAGCCAAAATCCATTCGAAAATTCAAAACATTGTAAAGTTTACAAGTACAGAAGTCAATCAACCATATATTCTGCTGTGGACAAGCTGAACTTCTGATACCGTTATGTCCATCTTTAATAAACAAATTTCCTCTTTTAAGTCTTTTTATTGTTGCTAGAAGCGTTTATTTTCAAGCATTGTTACAGTTTTTTCTCTCGTATGTCTTACTCATACAAAATTTATTTTAAAAGTGTTTTGGTTTTTGTTGAGGAGGTGAGAGTAGATTTGAGGAGTTATAAAACTTTAGACATTTCTTTGGTCTATTGTTAGAGACAAATCGCCAAACTTGAACGTTGTTAATACATTAATAATATTATAGAATCTGCTGCAAGATGTTTAAAAGGATTATCCTATGTTGACAAAAGTTGCATTAGTAGGTAGACCTAATGTTGGAAAATCTGCAATTTTTAATAGACTGATTGGCAGAAAAAAAGCGATTATACATGAAACGCCCGGTACAACAAGGGACAGAAATGATTATGAGGTTTCATGGAAAGATAAGAAGTTTATTATCACAGATACGGCAGGTTGGAGTGCCGATGCTTCTGTTTTTTCAAAAGATATGTTACATCAGCTTGATATTGCAGTTGAAAAAGCTGGTATCGTGTTGCTTGTTGTTGATGGAAAGACCGGTATTCATCCTGTTGATGCCGAAGTTGCCAGGCAAATTAGGCTCAACCAAAAGAAAACAATTCTTGTCGTAAATAAAATAGATACACAAGCGGAAGAAGTTAAGGGATATGAGTTTTATGAACTTGGTTTTGATGATACAGTTTTTATATCCGCAAACCACGGAAGAAGCATAAATGATCTGTTGGATAAGATTTGGGGTAATATTAAGTACGATAGAAGGACAAAGAGTATTCAGGAAACATTAAAAATTATTTTGGTAGGAAAACCTAACGTTGGAAAATCTTCTCTTGTCAATGTTGCCGCCAAAGAAGAGAGAAGTATTGTTCATGATATTCCGGGAACAACAAGAGATTCTCTTACGGCACATGTCCAAATTAATGACAAGGATTACATTGTTATAGATACGGCAGGCCTGCATAGAGGCAATAAAATTAGCGATGATATGAAGTATCTTTCAACTCTAAGCACAAATTACGCTATTGAAGATGCTGATGTCGCAGTGTTGGTTGCGGATGCTTCGCAGGGTATAGGGGAAACTGAAATCAAAATTGCAAGGCTGCTTCTTGAAAAGAAGAAACCTGTTATTGTAGCTATAAATAAATGGGATTTAATAGAAGAAAAGGAAGAAGCTGCAAAATATTTTGAAGAACAATTAAAAGAAAGAATAAAATTTATGAGATGGGTAGGTGTTATTTTTATATCTGCAAAAACCGGTCAAAGATTAGAAAAAATATTTCAGGAGGCAGAGCTTGTTTTTAAACAATACTCAAAAGAGTTGACGCAAGAAGAGCTTAATGAAGTTGTAAGGGATGCTCTTGCAAGAAAGCCATATACAAGCAAAGGTAAAGCATTAAAAATTAAAGAATACGCTCAAGTTTCTTCAAAGCCTCCTGTATTTATTTTTTCAGTAAACGATATAGAATTGGTGCATTTTTCTTACGAAAGATTTCTTGAAAACGCTTTAAGGGCAAGATTCGGATTTTACGGCACCCCGATAGTTTTAAAATTTAGAAAATATTATAAGAAAAAAGCAGAGTAATAAATAAAAATGCTTAGAAGAATTTTATATATAATTTTTACGTATTTATGCGGTTCAATTCCTTTTGCTTATATTATTGCGAAACTAGTTGGGAAAGTTGACATACGCACTGTGGGGTCAGGAAATCCCGGAGCCACAAATGTTTTAAGATCAATTGGAAAAGGAGCAGGAATAGCAACTTTTGCAGCAGATACCCTAAAAGGTTTTATTCCCGTACATTTTGCGATTATATACAACTTTCCTTATTCAATGGTTATTGCCGTTGTTATTGCTGCAGTAGCAGGTCATATGTTTACAATTTTCTTAAATTTTAAAGGTGGAAAGGGCGTAGCAACAGGATTAGGTGTGTTTCTGGCTCTTATGCCATGGCCATCGATAATTGCTTTTGGCATATTTGGTTTAGTTTTTATATTTTCAGGATATATTGCGCTTGGTTCGATATGTTCAGCCTTGAGTCTTCCGTTGGCATCTTATTTTTTAGAATATGACGTGTGGGATATAATCCTTTCTTCTACTGTTGCGATATTGATTGTTTACAAACACAAGACAAATATAAAAAGATTGAAAGAAGGTTCTGAAAGTAGATTCAAAATATTTAAGAGGAGATAGCAATGGAAATTACCGTTCTTGGCGCAGGTTCGTGGGGAGCAACCCTCGCAACCCTTTTGTTTGAGAACAGAAATAATGTTATTCTCTGGGAATTTGATTTCATAAGATCAAAAAAATTACAAGACAGAAAAATAAAACCTTTTGAAGCGGGAGCATGTTTGCCCGATGGTTTAGTTGTAACAAACGGTTTTGAGAGTTTTAAAAATTCTGAAGCTGTTTTATTTGCCATTCCTTCGCAATACATGAGATCTACTTGCGAGCTGTTAAAAAATAAAGGTATATCTCTTGACGGAAAACTTGTAATAAGCGCGACAAAAGGTATGGAAAGCAATACTTTTTTAAGAATGTCTGAAGTAATAGAAGATGTTTTTAATGGAGTTTATAAAAATATTGCAATTCTTTCAGGTCCTAGCCATGCTGAAGAGGTATGCAGAAAAATTCCTACATCTATTGCATCTGCTGCAGAAAATATTAAAACTGCTGAAAAATGCAGAGATCTTTTTATGAATGATTATTTTAGAGTTTATACTCAAACTGATATTGTAGGTGTTGAAATTGGAGCAGCTTTAAAAAATGTTTTCGCAATTGCTTCTGGAATCATTGATGGTTTAGATTATGGAGATAATACAAAAGCCACAATAGTTATAAGAGGTCTTAGAGAACTTACAAAAATAGGAGTCGCTTTAGGTGGAAAAGAACAAACTTTTTACGGATTATCGGGATTGGGTGATTTGGTAGCTACATGTTTTTCGAGACATTCAAGGAACCGTGCTGTGGGACAAGCTGTTGGAGAAGGCAAGTCGCCAATTGAAGCCGAGAAGAGTCTTGGAATGATTGCAGAGGGTGTCAGGAATACTATAAGTGCTTATGAACTAGGAAAAAAATTAAAGATTGAGCTTCCGATAGTAAATGAGATATATGCAGTTTTGTTTGAAGGAAAAAAACCTCTTAAAGCTGTAAACGACTTGATGACAAGAGGTTCAAAACAGGAATAAAAGCATTAGCTAAGTTTTGTTAAATCGTTCTCAAGCGCTTTTAATAGTTGTTCCTATTCTTTTGCTAGTTCGCCTAATAAGTACTTGCGTCTATTTTCAAGCGAGCGTAAATGTACCAATACAGAAGTTAGTTGGCTATAATTTTCCTCCTACCTTAATGAATCGTAGTGCAGCAGGTAAGGAGCGTGAGTCTTGCGACGGGCACAAAGATGCGAGCACGTCGGAAAGTAGCGAAGTTGAAAACTTCGACTAATTTGAGGCTTTGAAAGACAAATTCTTGAAAATAGAGTTAGAGGGTTGTGTTTAACTCTATATTATTATAGCTCCATTTTAAACATTAGCAGGTGATAAAATGACGAAAAATGATATAGCAGTGGCATTATTAAAAATACTAAGTTCAAAAAAAGAAGCCGATGCTGCCGTAAATAAAGTTTTTGAAGAAATATCAAATGCTTTAAAAAATGGCGAGAAAGTTGTTGTAACAGGTTTTGGAAGTTTTAATATATTTGAGACAAAAACAAAAAATGGCAGGAGTCCTAAAACAGGTGAAAAACTTTTTATCGCTCCAATGAAAAAAATAAAATTTAAACAATCAAAAGACTTTTTTGATTAATAAAGAGGCTATATGAAACTTGGCATTGTTGGTCTTCCTAATGTAGGAAAATCAACGTTATTTAACGCTATAACAAAGGCATGCGCCGAAGTAGCGAATTATCCTTTTTGTACTATAAAACCAAATGTAGGAGTTGCCATAGTTCCTGACAAAAGATTGGATTTTTTAAAGAAACTTTACAATGCTAAAAAAACTGTTCCCGCAATCGTAGAATTTGTAGATATAGCAGGTCTTGTAAAAGGAGCGTCAAAAGGCGAAGGGCTGGGAAATCAGTTTTTGACTCATATAAGAGAAACTGCCGCGATTGTTCACGTAGTAAGATGTTTTGAAAGTAAAGACATAACGCATGTTATGGACGGCGTTGATCCTCTAAGAGACATAGAAATTATAGATATGGAGCTAATTTTGTCCGATATGGAATCTATATTGAAAAGACTTGAAAGACTCGAAAAAGACGTCAGGCTTAACGATAAAAAAATACTTGCCCAAAAAGAACTTGCAATAAAAGTGAAAGCATATCTGGATGACGCAAAACCTGTAAGAACTCTTGAGCTTAACAATGATGAAAAGACAATGATAAAAGATTTTTTTTTAATAACATCTAAACCCGTTTTATATGTGTGCAATGTGTCTGAAAACGACTTGCCGTCAATGGAGAATAAGTATACTACTGTTGTAAAATCAAAAACAAAAGAGGGGCAGATAATACCCATATGTGCAAAAATTGAAGCAGAGTTGTTGGAACTTTCAGAAAACGATCAAGAAGCCTTTTTAAAAGATTTGGGATTAAGAGAACCTGGTCTTAATCGTCTAATCAGAGCCGGATATGATCTACTTGGCCTTGCTACATTTCTTACGGCTGGAGAAGCTGAAGCAAGAGCATGGACTATAAAAAAAGGCTTTTTGGCTCCGCAGGCAGCGGGAGTAATTCATTCTGACTTTGAAAGAGGTTTTATACGCGCCGAAGTCATGAGTTTTGACGATTTATTTAGACTAGGTAGCGAAAAGATCGTAAAAGATGCAGGACTGCTGAGAAGTGAAGGTAAAGAATATCTAGTTAAAGACGGCGACATCATAGAGTTTCGTTTTAACGTATAAACCATTCCTTGCAGAAGTGAATTCATTTTGTTTAAAAAAGATACTGAAAAAGTGAAAGAAAAAGAAAATTTGACTAAAACCGCTAATAAATATACAATCATTCAAGGATGTTAGGGTTAAGGGAGGGAGTGTAAGAATGTCTTACAAATGCGTAGTTTGCGGTAAAGGTTCAACATCAGGAAATACAATCAGCCATTCAAATAAAGCTTCGAAGAGACTGTTTAGACCTAATCTTCAGAACTTGAACATTATTCTTAACGGTAAAAAAACCCGTGAATATGTTTGCACGTCTTGCATTAAATCAAGCAAAGTTAAGAAAGCAATATAGCGAGGCGCAGAGACAAAATTACTGTTTAAAAGTCTTTGTTTTATAAAAAATCCTGAAAGTAGAAAGATTAAAAAATGTGGTGGGTATTAGGGACGCTCTGTATGTTGTTGCTGTTTTATTGCGGCTTGCTTTGCTAAAAAATCAGCTTTATCATTTTTAATATTTCCCGTATGGCTTTTTATATGTCTCCATTCAATTTCAGTTTGCACGTTATGGAGGAAGTTCGTGTATTCTGTTGAAACAGCATTTCCGGCTTTCCATTGTCCTGTCGCAAACTTTTCTATACCATGATAATCATAATTAATTCTTATTTTTTTTACATTATTGCTACTACACCATTTTAGTGTTTCAATTACCGACTTCAGCTCTCCTTCAAATTGTCTGAATTGCGTGTTTGGAATAGTTCCTGAGAGTTTGGCTTTTATTTCATCTCCCAAATAAATAACAATTCCGTAACCTGTTACGCCGGAAATATAAGAACCATCAACAAAAGCCTCATAAATACCGCTTTCTGCAGAGTAAGTTTCTAATCCGTTTAATTTGTTCCATATTGAGTCGATAAGTGAGTCTATCTCAGAATTTTTAATTTGTTTTTTTAATAAATAAGTTTTTTTTGTAGGTTTATAGTAAAGAAGCAGTTGTCCTATTAATACGCCTTTTTCGCTTATGGAAATCTTTACAAGATAATCTCTAAAAGAGTTGTTATCAAAAGAAATATCTATATTTGATTTTTTTAATTCTTTTTGTAATTCTAAAGCTTTAATTTGAAGCTCTCTTTTACACATACACAATGTCATTTATATTCTCCGAAAAATTATTTCATAGCACAATCAATATAAAGTTGTTTGATTATATGGCTTTAACATTTCTTCAGGCATTTCTTTTTTTGTCAAAGCGCCAAGCTCTTTTAGTTTTTGCGCTCTCTCTATAAGACTATCGCCCTTTTTATCGGAAGAGGATAGCCTTTTTTTTGCTTCTTCTATTTTGCTTTTTGCTTCAGATATTTTTTTATCTGCTTCAAGTAGTGTTTGCACAAACACTACAAATTTATCATAAATATTTCCGCCTTGCCTTGCTATTTCAAGAACATTCTTTTTCTGGTGTTCCTGCCGCCACATATATTCTACCGTTTTCAAAGTGGCTAAAAGCGTTGAAGGTGTAATGATTATAATATTTTTCTTAAATGCGTAAGCGACAATATCAGGTTTGTCTATAAGAGCTAGAGAAACCGCACCTTCTATAGGCACAAACATCAAAATATATTCAGGCTGGTTAAGCTCCTCAAGCCCGGCATAATCTTTATCTACAAGTTCGTCTATGTGTTTTTTTACACTTGTTGAATGTTCTTTTAAATAAACTTTTTTATCGGATACATTTTGAGAATTGTAATATTTTTCATATGCTACGAGTGATGTTTTTGCATCCACTACAATATTCTTCCCATTAGGAAGATTAACTATATAATCTGGAATTTTCTTTCCGTCATCATTTTTAAATTGTTTTTGCGACACATAGTTTACGCCTTCTATCATTCCAACATACTCAAAAATCCTCTCAAGACTCAACTCTCCCCACATTCCTTGAAATTTATTTTCTCCTTTTAAAGCGCCTGCAAGATTGTTTGCTTCTTCGCTTACTTGTTTATTGAGGTTTATTAATTTTTCAAGTTCTTTTTGTAATCCAGACATCTTTTCGGCTTCGTAGATTTGTAGATTCTCAACTTTATTTTTAAATTCATCGATCTTTATTTTAAATGGAGCTACAATATTTTCTAAAGAAGCTTTATTAATATCGGCAACTTTTGCATTTTTTTCTTCTAATATTTTTGACGCAATGTTTTCGAATTCTATTTTTAAACTATTGTTAACTCGAGATTGATTGCTAATACTGTCGGTTAAATCGCTTATTTTTTGTTCTTTAGCAGCACAGTCCTTTGATAAAGCTATATATTTAAAAATAAGCAGGGAAATACCGACGACAATTCCAATCAGAAAAGCCAAGACTAAAATTAATATGTTCATAAATTCCCTTCGTAATCCTTTACTGCATGTAAGATGCAAAACTAGTTGTAAAATTTATTTAAAATTTGCCGCTTGGACAAATTTCTTTATAGTTGCAATATTTGCAGAAAAACAAATCGCTTGTTAATGAAAACTCTTTTTTATCTTTAGGTATATTTTTTTCTATATTTTTAAGATATGCATACATATCTTTTGTCTCGCTGATTACCGTGTTTACAAATTCCGCGATACAATAATCGTTAATTTTAATGCTTCTTTCATTGTAGGCAGGATAAAGATAAACAACCAAAGGTATGATATCGGCGGCTTTTTTGCCAAAATGATAATTTGACCAAAGTGAGTATCCAGTAAGCTGTTTTGAATGTTTCTTATCGTCAGGTTTGCCCGTTTTCCAATCCATAATGTATATTTTATCGGCTATAGGAAATAAAAAATCCACTTTGCAAAAAGCTTTATAGTTATTTATCCTTGCTTCACCAAAGCCCCCAGGTTCTATAATCCATTCGGAACTTTGCGATGTGGCATTTTTCTCTATCCATGCAAATCTTGAACTGTGCATAAAGTTTTCTAGTATGCTTTTAATTTTTTGATAAATTTCTGAAGTTGAAATAATTTCACCATTGTAATAGTGTTCAAAAAAAGTTTTTGAATTGCAATATTCTTCTGTCATTGTGTACGAATATTTAAAAAATTTATCCTTATTTAGTGGTTTTGTGCTTATTTGATATCTTTTTAGCATATCTCTTATAATATCATGTACAATGTTTCCGGTTTCTAATGCCTTGGATGTTAAGCTTTTTAAGAATTGTATTTTTTCAAGAGAAATATCTTTATCGAATTTTGCGTAATAATCATAAAAATACTGTCTTTTACAGTTTGAAAATCTATCATATCGCGATACAGACCAGCCCAAAATATCGGTATAACTAAATTTTTTTATAGCATTCATAATTTTATAGCATCTCCTTCTATGTATCAAAAAAGCTTAAACCGTCATATGTGTATGTAAGCATTCCCAATATATCACATGCCAACGTGCAATATGCGCTAGATTGTTTCAAAGCCAAATAATACCAAATAATTGCAAAATATTCGCGTAAATAATAAGTTTCTACTAAGACAATAACAGAATATGTGCGTTTTGTCGAAATAGTCATTGCAGGCAATTTGCTATCTATTACATATTTCTGCATTAAGTTAATTTAACCATAAGGGGTCAATAAACGGCATGCATTGTTCCTGATACGTTTTAATAAAGAAAGGTTTTTGCATTCATATATCGTAACAAGTTTTGCATTTTCTTTTTTTAGTTCCGCAATGTCAGTAAGTTCTTTTGCCAGTTCTTTACTGAAAATTTCTATATTAGATTCAAAGTGTAGTTTAAAACTCCTTACGTCCCAGTTTGCCGAACCTACAAAAACCCATTCGTCATCTACCACGAAAATTTTACTGTGATCAAAAGGACGAGGAGAACGGTAAATTTTTATGCCGCAACTAATTAGTCTTAAAAAATTTGGCTCCGCAGCATAGTCCATAAAGCTGAAATCGCCTTTTTCAGGAATTATTATTTCAACATTCACATCTCGCATTGCCGCCATTTCAAGCGCTGTTAAAATATTGTTTTCGGGAAGAAAGTACGGCGTTACTATAAGGATTTTTTTTACAGCTGTGTTTATTGCTCCGTGAACTATAAGCTCCATTGTGGCGATTTTGTTGTCAGGACCGTCAGGAACTACCCTCGCAGGGATTGCTCCATATTCAACGTTAGGCAAATCTTTAACTAAAGATTGAAAATTTTTACCTGTCGCAAATTCCCAATCGTCTTCAAATATTTCACACATTTGACTTATAACAGGACCTTTAATCTTAAAAGTAATATCTATAACTCCATTTTTTAAATCATTAATTACAACATTTTTTTTTGAAAGATTCATCCCACCGAAAAAAGCAGTCCTTCCGTCTATTATCATAATTTTTCTATGATTCCTTAAATTTACAAACGGGAATGTTACAGGTATTTGGGGTGGCAGAAATATCCCATATTCCAAACCCTTAATCTTTGCAAGCTTTTTTTCTATTGAACGGTGAAAAACTTTTAAAGCGCCTATACCATCGATTAAAATTTTTATAGCAGCTCCGTTTTTTATAGCTGTTCTAAAAGCTTCCATGAAGTTATCTGTTTCTTTATCGTAGTCAAAAATATAACTTGAAATCAAAACTTCTCTTTTAGCGTTTTGTATGGTTTTTATCATTTCAGGATATGCTTCAGTTCCGTTCTGCAAAGGTTTTATGGAATTTCCTAAAACAAAATTCTGCGGATAGACGCTTTGGCCAAATATTATAAACTGGCTATAATTTTCAGGCAGTTTCTCGAAAATATTTTTTATTGCATTGTGTGAATATTTTTCATACAAGCTAATATCTTTTTTTAAACGAATACTTTTTCTTTTTACTCTGTTTATGCCTAAAAAAATGTATAACACCGTGCCTATGAGAGGAGATAAAAGGACAAGGGCTATCCAGCCCGTAGAACTTTTAATATCATCTTTATGCAGTAATATGAGGGTACTTATTACTATAGACACAGTGATACGAATACCTGTTCCAAGAACAGTACATAAATCGTAATTAATGAAATTTGAAAAGATGTTCATAGTCATAGTAATAAAGCGCCCATGGAATGCTACCAAAGTTAATTTGTTTTAGCAAGAACCCATCATACAGCGAATTTAAAGCACTAATACAATGCCTATAGTTGACCACATAAGTTGAAGCTGGTAATGCAAAAATCTAAAAACACATATTGAACTGTTTTTGCCGCGTTAGAATTAGGTTTATAGCAAAGATATGACAAAACACCAAAAGATGATTACATGCCTTTTATTAAAAGCCTGCTGTTGTTTTAATCCGTTTGTCTTTGTTTGGCAAAAGTCCACAAGATTCTGCACAAACGCATGAAATCTATATTTTATGTTACAATAACTAGATAATAATACTATCAGGGTTACTGATGTACTAATAAAAAGAGACCAATGTCAATCAGTCGGGATGCTTGGATGAATATAGGTATTGATATCGAAGAAGTTGAAAGATTTAATAAATATGTAAAAGATAAAAAGTATTTAGAACGAATTTTCTCAAAAGAAGAAGTGTTTTATTGCTTGCCTAAAAAGAATGCAGCGCAACATTTAGCAGTTCGTTTTGCTGCAAAGGAAGCTGTTTGGAAGGCTTTAAGCTCTAAAAATAAAAAACTTATCGTCACGGATATTTCTGTTCAAAATACCGAAGATGGAAAACCGCAAGTTTATATTAAAAATAAAAAACATAAAAAAATAGAAGTGTCTTTATCGCATACCGATAAATACGTAGTGGCTGTAGCAATAATATTTTAAAATGCTTTATGAAAAAACAAGAAATTAAGAATTTTATTTCAAAATTAAAGAGAAAAACTGACAGCCACAAATATGACTATGGCCATGTTTTTGTAATAGCAGGTTCTAAGAATATGCCAGGAGCTGGCATATTAGCGTGTTTAGGAGCGTTGCGCTCAGGAGCAGGTCTTGTAACTTACGCTGTTAAAGATGAGTTTTTAAATCAAGTTTGTGCAATTTCAAGGCCTGAAATAATGTTTTATGTATACAAGACAGCCTCTGATATTATTGATTTTATAAAATCTAAAAAAGTTTCATCAGTTGTAATAGGACCGGGATTAAGAGCGGACAATAACATTCTGCGTAAGTTTATTAAACAAATTATTTTTTCAATAGATATCCCCGTTGTTTTAGACGCTTCGGGACTCGCGTGTTTTAATAATGCTTCAGATGAGCTGAAAAACATAAGTATAAAAGCTAAACTTATAATAACACCGCATTTAGGCGAGTTATCTAAACTTTTAAATATAAAAATGGATTTAATAAAGGACCACAGAGAAAAAATAGTTTCAGAATTTTTAAAAGAAAACTCTTTAATTTGTGTTTTAAAAGGCAGCAATACGCTTGTAGCTTTGGATCAAAAAATATATAAAAATAATACCGGTACGCCTGCTATGGCAACTGCCGGAAGCGGCGATGTGTTAAGCGGTATAATAGCTTCTTTTGTAAATATTACAGATGATATATTTGAAGCCTCAAAGTTTGCAGTTTTTGTTCATGGGCTTGCAGGGGAGATTGCGGAAAAAGATAAAGGTCAAACAGGTGTTATCTCGAGTGATATTGCAAAAAATATTTGTTACGCAATTAAAAAATTATCATCGATAGGAGATGCAAAATGACTTTGGAGCAAGAGATTATATCAATACGAAGACATATTCATAAAAATCCTGAACTTGGTGGTAATGAGTACGGCACAGCAAAATTTATAGAATCAAAACTCAAAGAATTAAAAATACCGTATAAACGTATGGATACAACAGGAGTAATAGGTACAATCGAAGGTTCAAAACAGGGGAAAACAATAGCTTTACGAGCAGATATAGACGCTTTACCTGTTTGTGAAAATAACAATGTTGAGTACAAATCAACAAAACCAGGTATTATGCATGCTTGCGGACACGACGCTCATGTTGCAATAATGCTTGGTGCTGCAAAACTTTTGCAACAGAAGAAAAATGAATTAGAAGGTAATGTTAGATTTATTTTTCAGCCTAAAGAGGAAACTTCTGGCGGCGCGGAAAAAATGATTAAAAACGGCGCTTTAAAAAATCCTAATGTAGATTTTATTTTGGGTACGCATGTCAGTCCATGGTTAAAATCGGGAAAAATAGGTTTTAAATTTGGCGCAATGATGGCAGCCGTTGACGAGCTTAAAATAAATATTATTGGCAAAATAGCACATGGAGCATATCCCCATCAAGGCAAAGATGCCATGATTGCCGCTTCTGCATTTATAACTATGGTTCAAAGTATTATTTCAAGAGAACTCGATCCTCTTGAGCATGCCGTTATAACATTTGGAAAGATTTCCGGCGGAGACTCATATAATGTAATTTGTAAGGAAGTAGCATTGGAAGGTACGGTGAGAACTTTTAACAATGTAACAAAAAGTTTAATAAAGACTAGTATTTTAAATAAGCTTAAAGGAATAGAAGTATCTTATGGCGTTAAATGTGCCGTCAAGTATAACGCAATAGGAAATCCTCTTATCAATACGTATGAGATTACAAAAGCCTGTGTTAAAACAGCAAAAGAATTTTATGGTAAAGATAATGTAGAAATATTGGATAAACCGTCTATGGGTGGCGAAGATTTTTCAGAGTATTTACATGTTATTGCGGGTAATTTTATTTACATAGGCACTTCAAGAAATAAGCAAACCTCATATCCTTGGCATCACAGTAATTTCAATATCGACGAAACAGCCCTTCCAAAAGCTGCGAAATACATAGCATATACCGTAAGCGAGTTTTTGAAATAAATAACAATCTTATTGTCTGTTATAGATTATAACAGTTGGTTTATGTTCTTGTATAAAAATAAATCTTTATTAGATAATAAGAAAGCGGACCCCCCCTTACGACAAACGCATAAAAGCTTTCTTCGATTTTTGATTGTCGCAGGCAAGCCATTAGCAGCAGTCTATGGAATTTGCTTTTAAATCTAAAACCAGTTGCCTCAAGAAACCTTTTTCATGCGTTTGTCCTGATAAAAATTCCTATCTATCAAAAAAAAATCGCAAAATGTGTTAGAATACAAGAAATTAGAGATTATCACGGGTAAACATCAGGGGAATTTTGTACCATAATCAAAGCTAAAAAAAGCAATGCCACTAAATCAGGGTGGAAAACTCCTTGAGGTAGCAAGCGTGGTAGTGTTGGAAAAAATAGAAAGTCTTAAATTAAAATTAAAGTTGAAAAGTAAGCGCAAGTTGGTAATTTTGAATTTTGGAAAACCCTAACAATTGCAATTTGACTTGGAAAGGTGTACTACAAAAAGCCCTTAATTAACACTAGTTAATTGGCTACATATTAGAGGAGGTGCGTCATGAAAGGATTGGTGTGTAAGGTTTGTGGGTATGTTGCGCTGGACGGTAGTAAAGATCAATGTCCTATTTGTCTTGCAGAAAATGAGTTTGAAGAAAAAGAAGACGCTTACAAAATGCCTGATTTTAAAGCGGTTTCAGGTGAAACAGAGAAGAAGCATATCCCGTACTTTACGATTGTTAAGGAATGTGGCATAATCTGCGGGATAGGTTGTATAGATGTTCATGTAAAAATAGGAGAAATTCTTCATCCATCTTTACCGGAGCATCATATTGCTGAAGTAACTTTTTATGTTGATAATAAATTCGTTTCAAACGTTATGTTTACGTCTAATGTAAATCCTGCCACTGTTATTCATTTAAAAGATGGCACAAAAGGCAAGGTGCAGGCCATAGAAAATTGTAATATTCACGGTAAATGGTATAACGAAGTAGAAATAAAATAGGTCGTAGGAATGGAGTATAATAACAATCACGGGGGGGATTTAAAATTATGTCAAAATCAATTAAAGGCGCGAAAACAGAAAAGCATTTGTTGGAAGCATTTGTTGGTGAGTCACAGGCAAGAATGAGATATACTTATTTTGCTTCAAAAGCAAAAAAAGAAGGGTTTGAACAAATCTCCGCTATTTTTGCAGAAACTGCAGATAATGAAAAAGAGCATGCGGAAAGATTTTTTAAATTTTTAGAAGGTGGTTCTCTTGAAATTACTGGCACCTTCCCTACTGGCGTTATCGGTAGCACTGTTGAAAATTTAAAATTTTCAACAGTAGGTGAGAATGAAGAGCATACAAAGCTGTACCCTCAAGCCGCAAAGGTTGCTGACGAGGAAGGTTTTCCTGAAGTAGCTGAATGTTTTAGAAGAATTTGTGTAGCTGAGAAGCATCATGAGTCAAGATATTTAAAGCTTCTTGATAATCTTGAAAATAACAGAGTTTTCAAAAAAGATATGCCTATAAAATGGAAATGTCGTAACTGCGGCTATATCTACGAAAGCAAGGAAGCTTCTGAACAATGTCCGGCATGTCTGCATCCTAAAGCGTACATGGAAAAATTAACTGAAAATTTTTAATCTAAAAATGTAAGAAATCCTTAGTTTTACTCATAATGCTTTGAGTCATGTGAGTAAGCAAATAAGAATGTAGCCGGCAATAACTTATTGGCAATAAACAGGGATTGTTCTGTAGTTGTGTTTATGTGCTGCAAATAACGTTAGACATGGTACGTAGCAAAAGGTGGTAAAGTAAGGAAAACTCACCAGGAGCAGTCAATGGGCAAATTTGATATTAAAAGTATGCCGCAGTGGGACTACCTTGAGAAGAGCTATGATCAGATAAAAAAACTTCATTTAAGGGATTTGTTTAAAGATGAAAACAGATTTAGTGAATTTTCTATTCAAGATGATAATATAGGCGTAACTTTTGATTATTCAAAAAATATTATAACGACTGATATTTTTAAGCTTTTAATAGATTTTGCAAAAGCATCTAATGTGAATGAATATACAAAAAGAATGTTTTCCGGAGATAAGATAAATTGGACTGAAAAAAGGGCGGTTTTGCATACTGCTTTAAGGAATAGGAGTAATACTCCAGTTTACGTTGACGGAAAAGACATAATGCCTGAAATTAACTCGGTTCTTTTGAAAATGGAAACATTCAGTAACGATTTACGAAGCGGAAAACGGAAAGGCGTTACTGGTAAAAAAATTACAGATATCGTAAACATAGGCGTAGGAGGTTCTGATTTAGGGCCCAAAATGGTTTGTGAAGCGTTAAAATATTACTCTGACGGGCCTAATGTTTATTTTGTTTCCAATATTGACAGCGCGGATATATACGAGGTATTAAAAAAATTAAGTCCAGAAACAACTCTTTTTATAATAGCATCAAAAACTTTTACAACTCTTGAAACAATTACTAATGCTTTAACTGCAAGAAATTGGATTACGGAAAAACTTGGCGATAAAGCTATCGCGAATCATTTTGTTGCACTTACCGCAAACACAAAAAAAGTTTTGGAGTTCGGTATTGATAAAAATAATATATTTAAATTTTGGGATTTTGTTATTGGGAGATATTCTCTGTGGTCTGCGATAGGTCTTTCTATTGTCTGTTCTGTAGGGTTTGATAAATTTGTCGAGCTTTTAGACGGCGCTCATTATATTGACCAGCATTTTTTAAATGCTCCGTACGAAAGAAATATACCTGTAATAATGGCTGTTTTAGGATTTTGGTACAACAACTTCTTTGGGGCTTCGACTCATGCTATTTTACCTTACAGTCAGTATTTGAGCAGGTTTCCTGCATATTTACAGCAGAGCGATATGGAAAGCAATGGCAAAACAATAAATATTGAAGGTGACAGAGTTGATTATGATACTGGTCCTGTAATTTGGGGAGAGTCCGGCGTAAACGGTCAGCATTCATTTTGTCAGCTTATTCATCAGGGAACAAAATTTATTCCGTGTGATTTTATAGGTTTTGTTAATCCTCTTGAAAAAATCGGCGATCATCACGAAAAACTAATGGCAAATTATTTTGCCCAAACTGAAGCTTTGGCTTTTGGGCTTACAAAAAAACAATTAATTAATAACCCTACGGCTATGGGGCTTTCTTTTCATGATATAGAATTCTTGGCATCTCATAGTGTTTTTGAAGGCAACAAACCTACAAACAGCATATTAATTGATAAGCTTACTCCTAAAACTTTGGGGATGTTAATTGCTATCTACGAGCATAAAATATTTGTCCAAGGGGTTATGTGGCGTATTAACAGTTTTGATCAATGGGGCGTTGAGCTAGGAAAAGTTTTGGCAAATGTTATTCTTCCAGAACTTAAAAACCATGTTGATAATAAGCATGACAGTTCAACTAAGAATTTGATAGGAATTTTTAATTCCAAGAAAAATAAAGATCTATGAAAAAGTGTATATTAGATTTAACAAATTCTCAATTTAAAACAATGGTAAAACCTTTAATAAAGCAAGATTATAAAATCAATCAGATTATTGAATGGGTTTATGCAAAAAAGACAGCTACTTTTGAAGATTTCACCAATATATCGAAACAATTAAGAGGAGAGCTGGATAAAAGATTTCTTTTAAGAACTTTAAAAATAGCCAAAAAAGAACATTCTATTATTGACGGAACAATCAAATATACTTTTCAAACTATAGATAAAAAATATTTGTTTGCCGTATTTCTTCTTGCAAAAGGTAAAAATTCAATATGTATTTCGTCGCAGATAGGCTGTCCTGTAGCGTGCTCTTTTTGCTCGTCGGGAAAAGTTAAACTTGCGAGAAATTTAAGCAGGGGGGAAATAATAGAACAGATTTTACAAGTTGAAAATGATACCAAAGAAAAAGTTTCAGGCGTATTATTCATGGGTATGGGAGAGCCTACTCTTAATTTTAATGGTGTTACTTCTGTTTTAAATTCACTTTTATCAAGTAAAGAGTTCGGCATAGGTAAGAGACACATAACACTTTCAAGCGTAGGGAATGTTCCTGCAATAAAGAAGCTTGCCGATGATAATTTCGGTATTCGTCTTGCGCTTTCTCTTCATGCCGTTGATGAAAACATAAGGAAGAAATTAATCCCTAACAGTTTTGGTTTTAGTATAGAAGACATATTAAATGCCGGGAAATATTATCTTAAAAAGACAAAATCTCGTCTTACAATAGAATATATACTTGTTAAGGCAATAAATGATTCCGTTGCAGATGCTCATAAACTTGCGCGGTTATTAAGACGGTGCAATCTTCTAAACCCTGATGTTCAAATTAATCTCATACCTTTTAATCCGGTGAAAGATACACAGTTTAAAACGCCTGGACAAGAATCAACAAAGAAATTTAAAAATATATTGAACCTTAACGGTATTGCCGTTAATATAAGACAGGCAAAAGGTGCTGATATAGGCGCTGCTTGCGGACAACTAGGTTACTGAATAAAAGTTGGTCGGCTATAAGCGAGGTCTATTATTATATGAGTTCTAGAAGAGAAGCAAGAGAGTACTCTTTACAGATGCTTTATACGATTGACAATTGCAATGCCTCGGTTGATTTTGTGCGTGATGCTTTTGAGGAAAATTTACCAAAAGCTAGTGCTTACAGAGAGTTTACATTGAGTTTGTTCAATGGAGTTTGCGAGAAAAAAGACGCTATTGATACTCTTATTAGGCAGTATGCAAAAAATTGGGAACTTGAAAGAATGGCAGTTGTTGATCGCAATATTATACGTCTTGCAATTTATGAAATTATGGCTACTCCGGACACCCCTATCAGTGTTATAATAGATGAGGCCGTAGAAATTTCTAAAAAATATTCCACAGAAGATTCAAGTAAGTTTGTCAATGGTATTATAGATAAAGTTAAAGTTATAAGAACTCAAAAATTTAGCTTGTTTGATATGACGACTAATAATTATGGAAAATAACAATATTCAAATCCGTATCGACTACCTAAGAAAAGAACTTATCCGTCACAACAATCTTTATTATGATAAGAACAATCCTGAAATATCCGACAACGAGTATGACAATCTTGTAAAAGAACTTGAGCAGCTTGAAACAGAAAATCCTCTTTTTGCGTCAGCAAATTCACCAACGCAAAAAGTGTCTGGAATTGCTTCGTCGTCTTTTGAACAGATTAAACATTTGTCTCCAATGTTTTCACTAGACAATACTTATTCGCAGGAAGAAACTACCAAATGGTACGAACGAGTTGAAAAAAAACTTGGTGCTAAAGATATAGAATTTATTATTGAACCAAAAATTGACGGAGTAAGTGCAAATTTAATTTATTTGAACGGCGTTTTAATAATAGGGGCAACGCGCGGCAACGGCGAGACTGGCGAAGATATAACCGAAAATATAAAAACAATACAAAATGTTCCCCATAAACTTAAAATAAAAGATCCTTCTGCATTTTTTGAACTGCGCGGGGAAGTGTATATAGATAAGCCAGATTTTGAAAAATTAAATGAAAAAATAATTAAATCAGACGAACAGAAATTTGCTAATCCAAGGAACGCTGCCGCTGGTTCTTTAAGACAAAAAAATCCACAGATTACTGCAGAGCGGAAACTTCGCTTTTTTGTACATTCTTTAGGTAAAATTGATGGCAAACAATTTCAAAAACAATCCGATTTTTTAAAGTATTGCAAAGAATGTGGGTTCCACTTACAAGATGATTTCAAAATTTGTCGCGCTTTAAAAGAAATAGTTGATTTTATGGATGTTATGTTAGACAAAAGAGACTTACTAAGATACGAAATAGACGGTCTTGTAATTAAGGTAAATAGTTTAAAACAGCAAAATGAGCTTGGATATACAAATAAAAGTCCGAGATGGGCTATAGCGTTTAAATTTCCCGCAAAACAGACGACAACAAAATTAAATAAAATATGCGTACAAGTAGGACGTACAGGAATAATAACACCATTAGCCGTTTTAGGGCCCGTTGTGCTTGCGGGCGTTACTATATCTCATGCGACTCTACATAATTTTGAAGAAATAGAACGCCTTAACATAAATGAAGGTGATATTGTTTTAGTAGAACGTGCTGGTGATGTTATCCCTAAAATAGTAAAAGTTGCAAAAAAAGCCAAAGAAGGATTTTTTAAACCTCCCAAAAGTTGCCCATCGTGTAATAGCGATATTGTTAAAGAGAGTGAAGAAGAAGTCGCATATAGGTGTGTTAATCCTGAATGTCCTGCTCAGTTTAGTCGACATTTAATGCATTTTGTAAGCAGAAATGCTATGGATATTAACGGTTTTGGCAAAGCTGCGATACATCAATTGCTTTCAAGAAAAAAAATAAAAACTCTGGCAGATATTTATCGCTTAACTTATGACGATTTTATAAAGTTAGATTTATTTAAAGAAAAAAAAGCCAACAATCTTGTAAAAGCGATTGTAAAAAGCAAAAAACAGCCTTTAAGCAGATTGTTATTTGCCTTAGGCATACGACATGTAGGCGAAAAAGCTTCTGAGATTATCGCAAAAAGATTTAAAAATGTAGAATCACTCTTTAGCGCAACTATAGAAGATTTTACAAGAATCCATGAAATAGGCGAAGTATTGGCGCTATCTTTAAAGGAATTTTTTGAAAATACAACTGCACGTCATGTTGTCGATGCTTTAGTTGCTGCTGGTGTAAATATAGCTGAACCTGAAAGTCTAGTAACAGACGCTTCGTTTGAAGGTAAAACGTTTGTTTTGACCGGAGAACTTGAAAATTATACAAGAGA
>BNVZ01000006.1 GCA_025998475.1 Endomicrobiia bacterium
TATTTAGCGTTGTAATAGTAATTCAAATAACAAAAGAAATTTGGTAACGCTGCAAACATAGAGTTTTGAGCAAGAACAATTACAGCTCTTCAATTTCCTCCGCTGATACCGCGCGTCTTGCTGTGCGAAGGTTCATTCTTAATGTTATTTTTGTATGCTACTAAAAGAATCAAGGAAACCATATGCCAACGATTTCAGTTATTATTCCAATTTATAATGTTGAATCTTATATACAACAATGCCTTGAAAGCGTTCTGGCTCAAACTTTTCAAAATATAGAAATATTATGCGTCAATGATTGCGGTACCGATAATTCAATGCAAATAGTTAAAAAATATGCCCAAAAAGATAACAGAATAAAGATTGTTGATCTTGAAATAAATAAAGGTTTGGGTGCGGCAAGAAATGCCGGGCTAAAAATAGCCGGAGGTAAATATATAGCTTGCATTGACTCTGACGATTATGTCGAACCTGATATGTTCAAACTCTCCTGCAACAAACTGGAAGAAACAGGTTTTGACAGCGTTTGGGTAAATATGAAGATTTTTGACGATAATAAACAATATTTTTTGAAAGACAATTATCTCAGTAAACATAGTGAAGGAATAATCAATATTACTTCTGAAAATATAAACCATTTTCCTGTTAACGCATGGAATAAATTGTACAATCTTGATTTTGTAAAAGCTCACAATGTATTATGGTCTGATGGATTGTTTTATGAAGATATGGAATTTTATTATCGGTTTTATACAAAATCCAAAACATTATATTTTATAGATCAACCACTTTATATTTACAGAGTCAGGGACAACTCCATACTGCATAACGACAAAACAGGGAAATCAAACAAAAGAGAAGATATTTTTAAAGTAGCCAAAAATATATATATTTATTTAAATGAAGAAAAAATATTTGAAAAATATAAGAACTCTTTTATAGAAATGATCATACAAAGTATTGAACGCTCGCATAATACTGAGGCTATTACTCCCGCAGTAATTAATTTGTTAAAAACAATTAATTTCCCCAGCAACTTTGAAAAAAATGATTGTTATGATTTTTTGGAATATTTTATTAAATACAGTAAAAGTTCAAATTTAAAGAAATTTTTTTATAAATGTTATTATATTTTTGTGTTATTTTTAACCAAAATAATTCCAAATGCAAAGTATAGAAGAAAATACAGATCAAAGTATAAACCATATGTTTTTAAGACATTGCGTCGATAGTTTGTTTTGTGTGTTTATCAAATTTACTACTAACATTTTGTTTAGATCTTACAAGAGTTCATTAAAAATATTTTCAATGAGTTTGTGCGCTTTAGACAGCTTTGCGCTTTTTGTAATTTTATATGAAATAACAAATAATTAAAGGATTTTTATGTTTTTGCCAACAACTAGAGAAGAGATGCAAAAACTTGCATGGGATGTGCCTGATATAATTTTAATATCAGGAGACACGTATATCGACAGTCCGTTTATTGGAATAGCAGTTATAGGAAACTGGCTTTATTCAAAAGGATTTAAAGTTGCAATCATTGCGCAACCTGATATTAAGACAAACGATGTGGCAAGACTTGGCGAACCAGAACTGTTTTGGGGAGTATCTGCAGGATCAATGGACTCTCTTATTTCAAACTATACGGCATTAAACAAGTTTAGAAATAACGATGATTTAACACCAGGCGAAATCAATAACAGACGACCTAACAGAGCATGTATGGCTTATACAAATCTTATAAGAAAATATTTTAAAAACACTAAGCCTATAGTTCTTGGTGGGCTAGAAGCAAGTCTGCGTCGTATAGTACACTATGATTATAAAAATAATTCATTAAGACGTTCAATATTATTTGACGCAAAAGCAGATGTTATTGCTTACGGCATGGGAGAAAAAAGCACGTTGGAACTTGCTCAATGCATGCAATCCAAAAGAGATTGGAAACACATTAACGGCATTTGTTATATATCTAGAGAAAAACCTCAAAATACACAAGAGCTGCCCTCGTTTGAAGAATGTGAAGAAAATAAAGACAAATTCTTTGGAGCATTTGATACTTTTTATAAAAATGCATGCAGCCAAAACGGAATGATTTTGGTTCAAAAACATGCTGAAAGATATCTGATACACAATCCCAAACAAGCCTCTCTTTCAACACAAGAACTTGATGAAGTGTATGATTTGGATTATACGAGAGAAGTGCACCCATATTACGAACAATTCGGGAAGGTTAAAGCGCAAGAAACAATAAAATTTTCAATTACTACTCATAGAGGATGCTTTGGCGAATGTAATTTTTGCTCTATCGCTCTACATCAAGGCAAAGAGGTTGTATCCAGAAGTAAAGAATCTATATTAAACGAAGCAAAAAAAATAACTCGACTAAAAGATTTTAAAGGATATATAACAGATTTAGGCGGACCTACGGCAAATATGTTTGAGTCAAAGTGTGTTGTTAATAAAACGTCTGGAGAATGTGAAAGCAAACGCTGTTTATTCCCACAAATATGCAAAAATTTAATTTTAGGACATAATCAACAACTTGAACTTTTAAAGAAGGTGGATTCTCTACCGAACATAAAAAAGGTATTTATCTCATCAGGAATAAGATACGATATGGTTTGTTCAGACGATCAATACGGACAGAGATATCTTGATTATGTAGTTGAAAATAATACATCCGGGCAAATGAAAATAGCTCCTGAACATTGTGACGACAAAGTATTAAGTCTTATGGGAAAACCATCGGCAAGAGTTTTAATGCAATTTATTAAAATGTTTAACAAAAGCAACAGCAAAAAACAATTCTTAACTTATTATTTTATTGCCGCTTATCCGGGATGCGGCAACAAAGAAATGAAGAATTTACAATATTTTATAGGGAGAAATTTAAAAATTCATCCTAAGCAGGTGCAAATATTTACACCGACGCCATCAACAAATGCTACCCTTATGTACTACACTGAAAAAAATCTTTCAGGGGCAAAAATTTTTGTGGAAAAAGACAGAAATAATAAACAAAAACAAAAAATGATGGTTCTCTAACTCTTACAGCGAGATATTTTGCCTCGATTCAACATCATTAAGCAAAACTTCAAAGAACAAAAACAGGCATTACAACCGGTACCGAAGATATTGTAATCGCAGCTTTCTTTGCTACTAAAGTCTGCAAATTACAGGTGACACAGTTACAAACAAAGCCAATCTAAAAAAGATGTCCTTTATGCCACTTGTCTCTATTTTGATAATTTTTTTCGTAGCATACATAGTACTGTAATAAAAAGTTTAACAAAAGAAAACTTGCGTTGTATTATTGATTTACTGAAAGTCAATTTATTATAATTAACCGATGTCTAAGAATTAATTTAGGAGTGTGTTGTGAATATATTGCATTGAGGATAGCTTACGCCAACACAGAGCAAATGGGTGCGGTTTATTACGCAAACTATCTTACTTTTTTAAAAGAGGCAGAGCAGAGCTCCTTAGAGAAGCGGGTCTTGAATATAAATCAATTGAAGAGAGAGAGGGTTTGCTTACCTGCAATCTATGTTGAATGCAGGTACTTATCTCCTGCAAAATATGGTGATATGCTAACAATTGAAACAAAAATCCCAAAGGTTACGGTTGCAAGTATAACATGTTCTTATGAAATAAAATGCGATAGTAGAATTTTAGTTACAGAAAAAACAAAGCATCCTTTTGTAAATAAGTATTAAAGCCTGTACGTTTTCCAAAAGATATAAAAGAATTACTGGAAAGAATCCTTGACAGATAAACAAATTAAAGATGATTCATATTTTATGCGCCAAGCTTTAAAAGAAGCCTGTAAAGCTCAAGAAATAATGGAAGTGCCTGTAGGTGCCGTTGTAGTAAGAGATAACAGAATAATAGCAAAAGGATTTAATAAATGTATCGCATTATCTGACCCTACTGCTCATGCTGAGATTGTAGTATTGAGAAAAGCGGCAAAAAAACTTAATAACTATCGTTTGAATGATTGTTTGGTATATGTTACAATTGAACCGTGTTCGATGTGTGCGGGAGCTTTGGTAAACGCCAGAATAAAAAGAATTATTTTCGGCGCGTTTGATTTAAAGGCCGGAGCTTGTAAAAGTGCATTTAAAATAGCTAACAGTAAAAAACTTAACCATAAAATTGAAATATTAGGCGGAAAAGAAAAGTATTTAAGCATAGAGTGCGCAATGCTAATACAAAACTTCTTTAAGACAAAAAGACAGTAAAAAATAAAGGGAATTTAAGAGATTGTAGAAGTATATTTTTGATTAAGTATTTTTGCTTTTTAGAAACAAAGCAATGCATATTTTAACTTCGTTTAACAAATAAAAAAGACAAAATAAAAAAAAGGGGGGTGAGCAGGGTTCGACGAGAGTGGTAGAAGTAATAACAGCAGGCCGGAGTTGGTCGATGGCTCCGCAAAAATCGACTAAAAAATAAACAACGAACTTATAGTTCAACCAAAGCTGAGAGTTGTGCATAGCACATTTGCTATGCCTAACACGATGCAGATGGCCGCTTAACGCGGCCTCGTTTTACCTTGGATACCTGCTACAGGGATAAAACGATAAGAGCAGGTTAGTTTTAAATAGGTTGTACCGTCTGTTTAAAATGAATTAAAACGGGGCTGGTTTATAGCGTAATCCCGTCCGGAGACGGCGTTATAAACGAGATAAATCTTCCGGACTAAGCCTGTAGCGGTTTTACTGAAACATTTTCGGACGCGGGTTCAATTCCCGCCACCTCCACCATGGCATTTTTGTTTGTAGTAGATAAAATGTTGCGTTTTGGATTTTGTTCTATAAATGTTCTAGGTATCTCTAAAAACTTCAGATAGCAAAATCGATGTTGCTCATGCTTTTGTTTTTTGGTATCCAAAGTAAGTAAAAATACGCATAAATAAAAGAAATGGTAGGGGGGGGGGGATTAACAATAATGAATTTCACGGCGCAAGAAACATCAGCCAAAACAAAGCTCTTCGGGTTTACTGTTGCGCAAAAGAGTAAGATAAGCATTCTTAAGATAATAGGTTTGGTTTTTTTGGTAGTTTGCGTCGTGGGTACATCTGTTTCCTGTTTAGGATTTCAAAAAAAAGATGATCTTGCATCTGAAAAACTATCTTCAGCTTGTACAGCTCTTGCTCAAGGCAACCAAACTTTAGCAATTGCTTTATTAGATGAAACTATAACAAAATTCTCAAAAACGCCATCTGCGTATCGGGCAAGACTTGTTAAGGCCAACATACTCACGGATTACGGTTCTTATGATGATGCTTTAAGTATTCTGAATGAAACTTTAAACGCAGGAAAGCCTGATGTTATAAAGCCTCTTGCAAAAGCAGGAATTATTTATGTTTATGATTCAAAAAAAGATTATTCTAATGCAATTGTTGCTTCAAAAGAATTTATAGATAAATATCCAGATCATTTCTTAGTCAAAGATATTAGTTTGAATTTAGCGCAGTACCATCTTATATTAGGGTCAAAAGATAAGGCTATAAAAGCTTTTAACTAAGTACTGATTAATTTTCCCAAGACAAGAGAAGCCAAAAAAGCGCAGAATAGAATTAACGAGATAAAGTAGCAGGAGTGGGATTTATGAAGAGATTTTTTTTAGTTTTTCTGTTTGTAATTGTATTAAACGTTTCCGTATTTGTGCAAGGTAATGCAAATCAAAATATTGAAGAGAAATTAGGCATAGGTTTTAATGCCACATCACATGATCCGTCGTTAGGTAGAGCAAGTCAAAGTCTTAAAGGGAAGATAGGCATAGGCTATAATGCCGCGTCGCGCGATCCGTCATGGGCTGCCAAATATTGGTTAACAGATACACTTGGAGTTGAAGGCTTTACAGGTTTTAGAATTGGTAATGAAAATTCTTCTTTTGTTATAGGTGGTAAAGTTTTAAATATAATTAAATCCTATAAATATTTGAATGTATTTGTGTCAGCCGCATTAAGTTTAGAACATTTTCCTCTAGATGCAAATTCAGTACGTACTACACACATAAATTCAGTACCTATTCTTGCGAGTGTCGGTTTCGAATGGTTTGCCCTTGATAATCTGTCGTTTTCAACGGAATTGGGTCTAAAACTCAAAATTGCTGGAGACGCAACAGAATTTTTAAGCAATGTTGGTCCCTGCATAAGCATAAAATTTTATATATAAAAATATATTAGACCTCTTTCCAAACCTATATACAAATGACAGAATGCGACAGTCGTGGAAACAAACGAGTGCAAGTGTTTTATAGAGACTTAAAATAATATCTAACAGATACGGAAAAACATAAGAAAGCGTTTTGTATTTTAAGATTTAATTTGAGTCTTGAATGTACAATTTTAAAACTGTAGGTTTAAAAAAGGGGTTTATTTATTAAAAGGGACTAGCAGGTGAATATTTCGCAAGACTTAAAAAATCAAAACAGAGCTTTAACTAGAAAAGAAATGCAGGCAGAAGTAAAGAAACTTCAAAAAGCAGGTAAAAAAATTGTTTTTACGAATGGTTGTTTTGATTTACTTCATTTAGGGCATATAAGTCTTTTCAAAAAAGCAAAAAGTATGGGTGATGTTTTGATAGTTGCAATAAATTCAGATAAATCTTTGAGTTGTCTTAAAGGTCAAAAAAGACCTTTAGTTTGTCAAAAAGACAGGGTAAAACAGCTGCTTTCTCTAAAATCTGTAGATTATGTTGTTGTTTTTGGTGAGCAGACACCTAAAGAGATTTTAAGCGAACTTCGTCCAGATGTTTTGGTAAAAGGCAAAGATTATAAATTGTCTGAGATAGCTGGAAGAGAATACGCAAAAAAAGTGTATAGGTTTAATTTTGTAAAAGGAAAATCAACAACAAATTTAATAAATTTAATAGTTGGTAGATATGGCTCTAAAAACAGTTAAATCAGGTTCAGCTTCCATTTCATCTTCTTGTGTCTCTCCTCTTTGCGATGGGAATGCAGGCAAGGGACGTAAAGCTGTTTCAAATCGTGAATCTGTTTTAAGGATTATCGATGCAAATTTAAATCGTTGTCGCGAAGGTTTAAGGGTTATTGAAGATAGCTTGAGATTTGTTCTAAATGACGGCAATCTTTATAAGAAGATTCGTGCTGTTCGTCATAACATTGACAAAGTTTTAAGAAACATTTACAGTGATCTTGTAGAAAAAAGAGATTCTTTTGATGATTCTGGCAGAGAAATGTCTGAAGTATCAAAAAAAGACTTACAAGCTGTAGTGATTGCAAATTTTAAAAGAGTTCAGGAGTCCTTAAGAGTTTTAGAAGAGTATTCAAAAGTTTTTATTACTCTTGAATCGGCAGAGTTTAAGAAGCAGCGCTACAATGCGTATATTCTGGAAAAGCAAGTTTATTTAAAGTACAGAGACGTTCTTTTTATCAAAGAAATATGCGATACCCGCTAATTACAATTGTGATTGAAAAATAACAGAAGGAATCAATAAACCTCTTGCACAACGTAAGTATTAAATTTTAGAATTACCAATACTAAAGAGCATTAAACTCTTGCACAACTTGAGCATTAAATTTTAGAATTACAAATACCTGAAACTCAAGTTAAATCGCAGTCCAAAGGGTCTTTTGCTATTACTTATCTATCTTTAGACTATTTTAAACCTTTTAACAAATACTTTAATGTTTTCCACTATAATCCTTTTTGATGAAATCTCCCTATTTAACTCTTTATCTTCTTTTGTCAGTGGGTGTTTCTTTGATCTCTTTTTTTAGAACTAGTGTGTTTGTATGTATTCTGCCTAAGGCCTCCTAAATTGTATCTGCCATGTATCTTATTGTCTTTCTTTGCATAAATACATGCCTACTAAAATAAACCAAAATCGTGCTCCTTGCCCTATAATCGCTGTGCATATTACTTGCTTGCCTTTAATTTAACTACTACCAACGGTTATTGTATGTCCCTTATTCTTTTCGCTTTCGCCACTTTCGCTGTTTTTTTAGGTCTTTGTGTCAATCTCTAGCATAATCACTGCTACTTCTACTTCTAGCGCTTTGTTTATCAATACCTATTCCCATCTAGTATATTCCCCACTACTCATTAATGCTTCTTGTGCATACTCTATGTCTATATCCACAACTTTTGCTGACATTGTAACTCTCTCTTGTGACAATATGTTCGAATACTCTATCAACCTTTAGGCACAACTTTTGCTGACATTGTAACTGTCTCTTGTGACAATATGTTTAGGTATTGCCCTAAAGTATTCAAACATCATCTTTACAATATTCTCTGTACTCAATTTTCTCTTTGCTCACTTACTTGTCCTATCTTTTCTTACTTCCTTGCTATCCTTAATGTTTTGTCAAATGTCCCTTTCTTTACTTCCATTAATACTAAATTGTAACATCTACAGCAACACGCAACCAGTATTTTATTGTGTCCACGCTAAGTGGCTTATAAACAATAGACCTCTTGCATAATGAACCTCCGCACAGCAAGCTATGAGGTATAGTTTAACAATAACATTTTTTAATTTGATTTTTGATCATATAACAAAATTATGTATAATGAAACCAGATTTTAAGTATATGGTTTGCGTTTTAATCATAGAACATAAAAAAAATATCGACAAAGTTTAAATTCTGTTGATAGTGTTCCATCTTCTGTAAAGTTATTTTAGTGCGCCCATAGCTCAATCGGATAGAGCATTTGACTACGAATCAAAAGGCTAGAGGTTCAACTCCTCTTGGGCGCATATGCACTATGTTCCAAGGTATTTATGAAAGCAAAAGATGCTGCTCGTCGCGTTCGTTTTATTTGGTCTGTGCTTTGGATAAGTTGTTTACGGGGTTGTAACTACTGGTAGCAGCTAGCTTCGAAATAAAGCCCCAAACACACTTTGTCCATTCTTTACAGTAGTGTCAACCTATGGGAATTATTTCTACGAACGATATCAAACACTCCATACATACAGTATAGACCCACCAAATTCATTAATATCAACAAAAAAGAGAGGTAGAAATACCTTGCAAATGTTACCGATACTAACTTTACGCTATTTCTAAAGGATTGGAACAACTTAACTTTACCTCTCAAAGTGATTTGACTATAGCACGCTTAACTTTTACCGGAAACAATTAGAAGTTTGACCACATAAATTAAACCCTAGTTGTGTGTGTATCCTTTGAAATCCACTTTCCAAGCCGTCTAATGCCTAAAGACAAGCCTTTAAGCAAAGTTCTTTGCTCTCTTAAACTCTTAAGAAGACACAACGCAAAGCTCCTTTGTCTTTATTTTACCAAAGGAGCTTTGCGCAGGTTCATTTTACACTACTTTTTATTTCATTCATTTCGTCCATTCTTGTTACCTTTTTGCTCTTTGCTTATTTTAACATTTTTAGAAGAGTTAATCAGTCTTTCTTGAAGAATTTTTGTTAATACTGTTCTGGCACCAGAATGTCCTTGTCGTGCTGCTTTTGCATACCAGTTAAGTGCTTCTTCTCCTTTGCGATCTTGCTTTACACCTTCTCCTTTGTCATACATCACACCCAAGCTATATTGAGCTTGAGCATCTCCTTGTTCTGCTGACTTTTTATACCAGTTAAGTGCTTCTTTATAATTTTGTTTTACTCCTAACCCTTTATAATACATTAAACCCAAATAGTATTGAGCAATGACGTTTCCTTGTTCTGCTGACTTTTTATACCAGTTCATTGCTTCTTTATAATCCCGTTCTACCCCTTCTCCTTTGTCATACATTGCCCACAAGTCATGTTGAGCTTGAACAACTCCTTGTTCCGCTGCTTTTTTGTACCAGTCCATTGCTTCTTTATAGTTTCGTTCTACTCCTAACCCTTTATAATACATTAAACCCAAATAGTATTGAGCAATGACGTTTCCTTGTTCTGCTGACTTTTTATACCAGTTCATTGCTTCTTTATAATCCCGTTCTATCCCTTCTCCTTTGCCATACATTGCCCACAAGTCATGTTGAGCTTGAACAACTCCTTGTTCCGCTGCTTTTTTGTACCAGTCCATTGCTTCTTTATAGTTTCGTTCTACTCCTAACCCTTTGTAATACATCGCACCCAGGTTATATTGAGCTTGAGCATCTCCTTGTTCTGCTGACTTTTTATACCAGTTAAGTGCTTCCTTATAATTTTGTTTTACTCCTAATCCTCTGTAATACATATCACTCAAGCCATTTTGAGCCTTAATATTTCCTTGTTTTGCTGCTTTTTCATACCAGTTCGCTGCTTGTGTGTAATTTTGTTCTACTCCTAATCCTTTTCGATATATATAACTCAAGTTATTTTGAGCTTCAACATCTCCTTGTTCTGCTGCTTTTTTAAGCCAGCTCATTCCTTTTTCATAACTTTGTTCTACTCCTTCTCCGCTGTAATACATCAAACCCAAGCCATGTTGAGCTTTAGCATTTCCTTGTTCTGTCGACTTTTTGTACCAGTTAGTTGCTTCTTTGTAATTTTGTTCTACTCCGTATCCATTGCGGTACGCTGTGCCCAAGTAATATTGAGCGTCAGCATTTCCTTGTTCTGCTGACTTTCCGAACCAGTTAAATGCTTCCTTATAATTTTGCTCTACTCCTTCTCCGTTGAAATACATCAAACCCAAGTTATATTGAGCTTTAGCATTTCCTTGTTCTGCTGACTTTTTAAACCAGTTAAATGCTTCTTTGCAATTTCGTTCTACTCCTTTTGCGTTGTAGAGCGCCAAACCCAGCTCACATTGAGCTTTAGCATCTCCTTGTTTTGCTGATTTTTTGTACCAACTCGCTACTACTTTGTGATACAAGCCATTAGGTTTGTTTTTATCTTCGTTTTTTGACTTACACGAATTTAAGTGCAAACCAAGTAAAATAAATGCAGCCGCTAGTGCTTTTGTTTTCAACACTGTTTTTGGTTTCATTGTTTCTCCTTTATTTTATTTACTTTATTGTACAGATCCATACACATATACGCATATGATGCCACTATTTGTCTATCCCGTCACCAAGCATTGTAATTTTATGTTCTATCTGCAACCATACCAATTTTTTAATTATTGTAATTAGTATAAAACATTTTGCGAAAATCCCAAAATGAGAAATCTAAATACTAAACATACATAACCAGATAATCCATTCCCAAACATGTGCACAAATAATAGCGCAAGTATAGAAACTTGTCAAGAATTATGCATCTGAAGAGTTGGGGGAAGGTTAAATTAAAAGCTCGTGTAATCCTATAAATATTAGCAGCAAACCCGAGATGCGAGGGAACCGCTATATTTATAATTGGACCTCTTTTACAAGTCTACAGCTTCAGAATTACACATTCCGGCTATCAAATTAAATCTCGAAATCCAAAGTGCTTTCTTCTATTTTTGTATCTTTCAAATATTATCTCAAACCCCTTGCAAAACGTTTGCACCAGCTTGTCTTCATAATTGTATTATTTATCATTTGTACACAGATTTGTAAAGAGCTTATAGGGTCTCATAACGTATCGATTGGACTTTTCTCGAACAAAGGCAAACGAACTAATACAACGATGAGCTTTTAATAAACGGCATATTTTTATATATAAAATCATCCTTTTGCAGTTTGCTGTATCTGTACTACAAACCTCAAATTCTAACGCGACAAAGACAGTCCAATATGTGTTTTTAGATTTTACAAAGGTTACATGTATTTTTATTTCTTTGCTTTTATTCCCATTTCTCTTCTGCTTATAAACAGTTTGGAAAGAGATCAACTGCTAAACAAAAAACTGATAAGACACAACCGTACATTTGAAAATTCAATTATTCCCTCAAAAAGTTTCTCTAACCATTAGATTACAAAAATTTCGTACGCTGCCATAATAACAGAAATTGTTACTATCGTTATTACTATTTCATAAATTATCGCTTACTGACGTGTTGCCAAAATTGTTTTCCTTAGACAAACCGCCGTCTTACAGCTGCTAATTTCATCATTTCATTTTATTAATTCTATTCCTAAAAGATTTTACGTTTTATTGCAAGGAATAATAATATTTTAGTATAATCAACAGTCGTAAATTAATTTGGAGGGGTCGCATAGTTGGTCTAGTGCGCTGGTTTGCTAAACCGGTGTACGGATGAAAGTCCGTACCGAGAGTTCGAATCTCTCCCCCTCCGCATCTCGTTTTTTCCTAGTAAAAAATTTGACCGTAAATAATCTAAATGAGACTGCTTGAACTATCAAAAACTGTGTGTCTACTTCATCCATATTATTCAAACGTGACAGAATAGCAAATTAATAGTAGCGGTGTTAGATTTCGACATGGAAACATATGTTAGTAACAAATAACGGACAGCAAGGTATGTTGGTGATTTGGTCAATGTAGTCTGTTTTATTGTAAGTATTTTCAAAATATTGCTTCTTGTAAAACAACTAAATTTCCTCCAAAATCTAAGTAGTGTGCAGTAAGTACCAATAATAAAATTTGCAGCTGTAAGTTATAATGCCATAAGTTATAGATTATAGATTTTAGGCGGTTCTTAATGCACGAATATCAATTACTCGCAATTATGGGAATAGGTTTTGCCCTCGCGCTAACGTTTGGTTTCATAACACAAAAGATTGGTCTTTCCTCTATAGTAGGATATCTTTTTGCAGGATTTTTGATAGGACAGTCATCTCCAATTTCCGTATTTGTAGCAGACTATGGTTTGGCATCTCAGCTTTCTGAAGCTTTGGCATCTCAGCTTTCTGAAGCTGGTGTTATTCTTTTAATGTTCGGAGTCGGGCTACATTTTAAAATAGACGATCTTGTGGCAGTTAAAGGCGTTGCTATTCCCGGAGCAATTATACAAAGTGCAATAGCAACTACTTTTGGCACATTACTAGGCACAGCATTGGGTCTTGATTTAAAATCTTCACTTATACTCGGCTTAGGTCTTTCTGTGGCAAGCACAGTAGTACTTTTAAGAGTTTTAGAAGATAATGATACTATAAACAACATACACGGACACGTAGCAATAGGATGGCTTGTTGTAGAAGATATCCTAACTGTATTAATACTCGTCGTTCTTCCAACCCTCTCAGTAATACTATCAAATTCAAGCGTTTCAGCAGGAAGCATTGAAATACTGAAGGCAATAGGACTTGCCCTAGTTCACATTGCACTATTGTGGATCCTTGTTATGAAAATCGGAGGCCGTTTTGTTCCGTGGTTGTTATTAAAAATTGTAAAAACACGCTCTCAAGAACTTTTTACACTTACAGTTTTAGTTATAGCTTTTGTAACAGCTATTATTGCCGCTGCAGTATTTAAGACATCTTTTGCTTTAGGCGCATTTTTAGGCGGTATGGTTGTAGGAAAAAGCAAACTAAGCCATCAGGTAGCTGCCGATATTCTTCCGCTTAGAGATGCTTTTGCTGTATTATTTTTTCTTGCCGTGGGAATGCTTTTTGATTTAAAATTTGTAGTTAATAATCCTCTACTTATTTGTGTATGTTTGGGTGTTGTTTTATTAATTAAACCATTAACCGCAGTGCTTGTAGTTTCTATTTTGGGATATTCAACAAGAACGGCTCTTACAGTTGCAGCCGGACTTGCGCAAGTTGGAGAATTCTCATTCATATTAGCTCAAGAAGCAAAACGATTAGGCCTTGCTGGGGACATTGTTTACAACGCAATAGTAGTATGCGCTATAGTATCGATAACTTTTAACCCGTCAATATTTAAAAAAGTCCCTTCTATGGAAAAATTTTTGCGTTCTAAAAAAAAGCTGTGGCAAATTTTAAATTTTGCTGCTGATAGAAGAGGAAACAAAGGTAATAAAAATAGACAGATCATTAAAGATTTGTTTCAGATAGACAAACGTCTTGCTCAAAAAATAGCTATAGTTGTAGGTTACGGACCCACAGGCAAGCAAGTTACAAAAGCATTGACAGAGCAAGGCATAAAACCTGTTATTATTGAAATAAATATTGATACCGTTAACAGCTTAAACGCGCAGGAACAAATTGCAATCTACGGATACTCAACAAAGAAAGAGATTTTACTTGCGGCAAGCATTAAATATGCTGATTATTTAATTATCACAATCCCTTCTTTAGCAATAACGATGGAAACAGCTTCTCTCGCATCTACTTTAAATCCAAAAACACGAATACTTGTAAGAGCGAGATTCCTTGATCACAAAGAGAATTTAAAACAAGCCGGTATATCAGGAATTGCTTTTGAAGAAGAAGAAGTCGCAAAAGGATTAACTGCTCTGCTGCTTGATGATTTGGAACAGCAAAGTCTTGTTGCCACAGCGTCAGAAATTGTCGCTCAGTCGACAGATGAAGAGCCTAATAATAACTAACAAATAGAACCTCTCTAAAAACTCTTATCAAGTAAAATCGCTGCTATCGTGCCTTTGTGTTTTTGGCGTCCGATGTTATTTTTTACGGACAAGATACCTAAAAACAAGATCAGTATATGGTAAATGCGAGAATCTGCAAAAATTATGGGTTTTTAGACAAACCCAAATAATTATTTTGCAACGTAGTTATGTAAAACCTAAAAACACATATTGGGCTGTTTTTGTCGCATTAGAATTAGGTTTATAGCAAAGATATGGCAAGACTACAAAAAGATGATCTTGTATAAAATATGCCGTTTATTAAAAGCCTGTAGTTGTTTTAATCCGTTTGTCTTTGTTTGACAAAAATCCAATACGTTATGAGATTCTGCAAGTTATTGACAAAAGTTATTTGTTATTATACAATAAGCAGTCGTTAGGTGACAGTGCTAGAATAAAATTGCTTTAAAATAAAAGGACAAGGAGGAAGTAACATGATTAAACCATTAGGCGAAAAAGTTTTGGTTAAGCCTACAGAAACCAAAGAAGTAAAAAAAGGAGGTATTATTATTCCTGATACCGCAAAAGAAAAACCTCAAGAAGGCGAAGTTATTGCAGTAGGAACAGGCAAAAAAACTGAGGATGGTAAAACAGTAGCTTTAGATGTAAAGAAAGGCGATAAAGTACTTTTCGGAAAATATTCCGGATCTGAGGTTAAATTTAACGATGTAGAATATCTTATAATGTCACAAGATGACATTTTGGGGATCATTGAATAATTAAACATAAAGATAAGGAGAAAATGAAATGGCAAAACAATTGATTTATAATGACGAAGCTCGTAAAGCTATGAAAAACGGTGTTGATAAACTAGCTAATGCGGTAAAAGTTACTCTCGGGCCTAAAGGAAGGTATGTTGTTTTAGATAAAAAGTTCGGTTCTCCGACTGTCACTAATGATGGCGTAACAATTGCAAAAGAGATTGAACTTGAAGATCCTTTTGAAAATATGGGAGCCCAGCTTGTAAAAGAAGTTGCTTCAAAAACCAATGATATAGCAGGCGATGGAACTACAACTGCTACAGTTTTGGCGCAATCTTTAATAAATGAAGGTCTTAAAAATATTACAGCAGGGGCAAATGCAAACCATATTAGAAGAGGCATTGACAAGGCTGTTTCTGCAGTTATCGGAGAAATTAAGAATATTTCAAAGCATGTAAAAAATAAAGAAGAAATTGCGCAAATTGCTTCAATTTCAGCAAGTGATAGAGAAATTGGCAATTTGATTGCCGATGCGATGGAAAAAGTAGGAAAAGACGGGGTTATAACCGTTGAAGAAGGAAAATCTTCAGAAACAACTCTTGACGTTGTAGAAGGTATGCAATTTGATAGAGGATATAGTTCTCCTTACTTTGTAACAGATACTGAGAGAATGCAGTGTATTTTGGAAGATCCTTATATAATAATTACAGATAAGAAGATAAGCTCAATGCAGGAAGTTCTTCCTTTGCTTGAAAAAATTGTGCAAGCTGGCAAACAATTTGTAATTATTGCGGAAGACGTAGAAGGCGAGGCGCTTGCAACTTTAGTTCTCAACAAGATTCGCGGAACGCTTAAAGTTGTAGCTGTAAAAGCTCCTGGATTTGGCGACAGAAGAAAAGAAATGCTTCAGGATATAGCAATCCTTACAGGTGGAACTGTTATTACTGAGGAAACTGGATTAAAATTTGATAAGGCTACTCTTGAACTTCTCGGACAGGCAAAAAGAGTTGTTGTAGATAAAGAAAACACAACTATAGTTTCAGGTCTTGGTGATAAGAAAGAAATTGAATCAAGAATAGCCCAAATTCGCAAACAGATTACAGATACAAAATCAGAATATGATAAAGAAAAACTTCAGGAAAGACTTGCAAAGTTAGTAGGTGGCGTTGCTGTTATAAATGTAGGTGCGGCAACTGAAGCTGAAATGAAAACGAAGAAGTTTAAAGTAGAAGATGCTTTAAATGCAACAAGAGCAGGTGTTGAGGAGGGTATAGTTGCAGGTGGGGGAGTAGCGCTTCTCAAGGCTCAGGCTGTTTTAGAAAAAGTTAATGTTGTTGATGCTGATGAAAAAACAGGAGTTGAAATTGTTCTTAAAGCCCTTGAGGGACCAGTAAGAATGATAATTGAAAATGCAGGACTTGAAGCTTCTGTAGTAGTAGATAAAATTAAAAATTCGAAGGATGCGGCTTTTGGCTACAATGCAGATACCAACGAATATGTAGATATGGTAAAAGCCGGGATTGTTGATCCTGCAAAAGTAACAAGAACTGCGTTGGAAAATGCAGCCTCAATAGCAGGACTTGTTCTTGTAACAGAAACATTGGTAACAGATATTCCGGATAAATCTTCAAAATTGCCAATGGGCGCAGGAATGCCTCAAATGCCTGAGTATTAGTAAAATATAAGTGAAAAGCGCAAAGAGTGCAAGTAAAAAGAAGCCTCCGTATGAAAATTACGGAGGCTTCTTTTGTAACAGTATAAATTTCTATGCAATATATATAGCTAAATCGCTTTCAAATCACCACTTTGAGTTGCGCTACAAAGAACGTAAAGCTCTGCATGGTTTTTACAACTAATCTTGTTTAAAGTATCTCGTTGTGAAAACAACATCGAGTACCAAAACAAAGACACAGCAACAGTAACTTGTTAGAGTTTTTATAGACACCCTGTCGTATCAAATTTTTGCTGAAGTTATAGTTTTTTGCGCCTGATATTTTCCTTTTCTATCTGCATAAGAAACTTCGCAAACGTCGCTTGCACCTAAAAATAAAACCTGAGCTATGCCTTCGTTTGCATAAACCTTTACAGGTAGAGATGTTGTATTTGCTATTGAAAGCGTTACAAAGCCCTCCCATTCTGGTTCGAAAGGAGTAACATTTACAAAAATACCGCATCTTGCGTATGTAGATTTACCAAATGCAATAGTTATAATATCTCTTGGTATTTTAAAGTACTCTATTGTTTTCCCTAAAATTATGGAATTTGGAGCGATTTCTATGTAGTGTTTAACGGTTACAGATTCAAATAATTCTTCCTGCGATTGTTTAGGATCAAGAGCACCAGTGTTCTTTTTCATAACCATAAATTCATTCGAAAGACGCATGTCGTACCCGTAAGAAGACGTTCCGTAAGAAATTCTCCCTTCTCTTACCTGACCTGCTTCAAACGGCTCTATCATCTTATGCTCAAGCGACATTTTTTTTATCCATTTGTCATTTTTTACCATTGATTATTACCTCTTATTAGACCTTTTTTCAAACCTAGGAGTTTTAAAATTGTTGCAGAATCTCACCACAACAATCTCACAAAACATGGTTTTGCGTGAATTCTCTTGTGTGAAACTTGCTTGCTGCAGCGCTCATGGGGGGGGCATGTCTTAATTCTCTTTTTTTTGTCACTTTCTACCAGCTTATTCCTATTTCCCAATAAATTGCTTGCTTTTCTTTTTCTTTCAAAGGATCGTGTAAACTCTTCGAATACGTCAACGTTGAATTTACATATTTCCCGCTGTAACTTAATGATACTCCCGTTCCCATCATATATCTATCGTTGAAGCAATCCTTATCAATCTGTTTATACTTCTTAACATAGCCTATATCGTAAAATATTCCTAACTTGGTCTTTGAAAGTATTGTTTTTGGTGATTCTTCAAATAAATAGCTCCTTTTTTGCTCCATTACTTTTGTTTTCCATAACTTTTCAGGGACAAGCTCTAACATCCTTACTCCTACATCGTTTTTGATATATACTCCGTTATCTCCGCTTATTTGGCTCTCCATAAACCCTCTTACTGTGCCTTGTCCTCCTATATTTATTTGATTGCTTCCATACAAATTATCAAAACTATACTGCGAATTAACTGCCACTGTATATTGCAATGGAAGCCTTTTGCGCTTAAGCTCTTTGTCCCTGGTAAGTAACGGTATATTTACCTTCGTATTAAAACATAAATATAGGTTTATTAAATCGTACTCAAACTTTTCATCCCTGTCTTTCTTGCTTTCTTCTTTGTGGCTATCTTTGTCATTTTTTGCTCCAAACCAATTTAACCCTCGTTGATATGTAGGCTTTATTGTAAGTGCGCCGTTCTTTGTATATATTGTATTGTTTATATATATTGACCCGTTGCTTGTTCTGCCTTCTTCTCCTCCATTATTTTTTTCTTCTCCTCTATAACTTTCTTTATCCTTAATCTTTAACCTAGTTCCTGCATTTAATTTGTATTTATCTCCCTTGTATAACACCCTGTCAATACCATAGCTTTTGCTTTCTGTCTTTCCTGTTGCAAAATGCTCTTCTTCTACTTTTCTTTTATTCACTTTATCTATGATATGACGCTCTTTACTATAGCTCATCGATGTGTCAAACGTCCAATACCCAAACGGAATCGAAATCCCTCCAGACAAACTCTTATTAAATCTCTTCTTCCCATCATCATTTTTAAATAAATCTAACATTCCATACCTGTGACAGTTCTCATAAGAAATTCCAGAATCTTTTTTTGCTTTGTTAAATAGACTTTCGGCAGTTTCTGTGTAATTTATATATATATTGTCGTTAACCGAAAGTAAATTATCCTTGCTTATTTTTAAACCAACAACCTCTTCCCCTGTCGACTTTGACCCGCTGTTACTACAACTTAAATCTAAAAACGTTGTCCTTGAACCTGTACCAACCCCTGCGTTGCCGGCATTTTGATTGTTAATTACTGTTATGTCTGTATAGAAACCCTTTAGACTTTCGTCCTTTGGCTTGTCTTCTTTAATTTTAATGTTGTTTGATCGCAGCCTGTTCATTTGGCTTACTCCCTGATCAATCGCCTTCTTGTTAAACACTTTTTGCTTCATAAACGGAAACGCAAAGAAAACCTGCATCCGTTTCCTAAAATCACTAACCATTGAAACGAATTTGTTCTTTGTTGC